>NZ_CP090097.1 GCF_021391675.1 Neorhizobium galegae | reverse complement strand
CGCTTCTGTGCCGCTCGTGAGCTCGTTGCATAATGTGGAGCGGGCGCGTCGGCCTGGTCAATCCACCTTCGGCCATGTTAGGCGGGACCTATCTGGCACCTCCGCTTGGGCTCGTTGATCTCGCGTCGCACCTCACTTCCCGGCGCTTGGTGGACTCGCTCGAATTTCTCGACCTCGCTCTCGAACTGAACGAAGGTAAGCTCCCGTACGGCGAAAGCCTTCCGATCGTCGCGGCTCAGCGGATATTGGCGGGTGATTTCGATGTTTGTGCAATTTCCGTCCAGTGCTTCAACTTTCCACTCGTGGAAGCCATCGTCGCCCATGTGAAACGCGGCGAGAAACCGCCGAGGATTGTCTACGGTGGTCACCACGTCGCGTTATTGAGCGAAGAACTCAAGGCCGAGTGTCTTGCTGACCATGTATCCTCGAAAACGGTGGAAGTGGAGCTCGGGGTCAAGGGAAATGCCTTGAGGCCACCAGAACACTGGTTGGCACCCTCACCAGAGCGATATGCTGCCGTCAGCAAGAATCCGACTGGCATAATCGAGATTGGTCGAGGATGTCCATTTGACTGTGAATACTGCTCAATCCCGAGGGTATTCGGGCGCCGGCTGTCGTTCAAGGCAGCTCGGGACATCTCGTCTGAAGTACAGTTTTGGCTATCTCACGACATCCGACACCTACATCTCGTTGACGACACGTTCACCGCGGATCGGCGTCATGTGGAAGAAGTCCTTGATGCGCTTGGGCCCTTTGCAGGAACCGTGACGTGGAGTGCCATGACCCGCGCAGATCTCGTCGACCGGGAACTTCTGACGAAGTTGGCTTCCGCCGGCTGCGTCAGCATTCTTTATGGCATTGACGCGGGGAATGCCTCGACGAGAAGAAGGATGTCAAAGCGGGCTTCGAGGTATCCTGAGCTGGCCGATTTGGCCAATTGGAATGTTGAAGCGGGTATCAGCCCGAGCTTTTATTTCCTAATAGACTATGTATCTGACACCGTTGAAGATTTATACGCAAGTCTTCTCGAAGCGGCTCGCATGTCCCTTGTCGATCCCGGCTCGGTCAGGCTTAACTTGACGCGAGTAAACCCGGGAACATCGCTTGGCGAAACGACGGAGGTCCTTGTCCCGAATTTCGACGCGCCGTATGCGGACACGTTGAAAGCCACGGTTGGAATCGGCTGCGACGAGGTATGGAGGCGAATCCGGGACAAGCCCGCACTGTTTTCCACTTACTACTGTCCTCCAAGCGAGATTCCCAGGCCAATTCTGAATGCGCTGGCACGCTATGGAAACCTTCTCATAGCTGAATTTCCCTTGACGTTTCTGGACCTCGTACAATCCAAGAACCTACTCGACGTTTTTTCCGATCTGGCCAACGTACCTTCGCTGGAAATGGCAACGGCAGACGAGATAAAGGCCGCCTTTTCTTCGGCCGTGGACCGTTTCTCGGAATCCGGCCTTGAATTTCTAGAGTTCGAGCGGTGGTCCTTGGCCGGCGATGCGAAGGGAATCCTCACGCGGGTGGATGCAAGTCTTACCCGAGATCGCGTGCAGGCCAAATCTATGGGATCCCAGAGTTCCGCGCTCTTGCGGAAGCCGCGGTACTACCGGCACGCCGCGAGTTGAAAGTGCCGATCTTCAATGTGGAGGTAGACGATGGTTTCGACAGTCAACGAAAACGACAAGAGTGGCCGAGGATCGGTCGACGAAAGGGTGAAGAAACTCGAGGACCGCCTCGACAAGCTACTATCGGGGAAAATTGACCTCGAGGTTGTCGAACTAGGAGCATTGCAAGTTTCTCCGAAGTCCAAACTGCGGGTTGCCTGCGAGTAGGAAACAAAGCGTTCTTGATGGCATCCCACGTTCTTGATTACCCGCGCGTCTATGCGCTAGACATCGTGGTTCCGGCCGCCGAAACGGAGTGGTCGGAACCACTCGTAGTCGATGTGAACGGAAGCCGGTCAGGCTTGAACGCCTGCCTTCTCAAGACAGGCGATCGAAGACTAGAGCGGACCGTGTTGTCCCGGCTTGCAGAAGCAGGTGCGGGGAAAATATACTCGCCTATCTTGCGTGGAATCCCGAAGCTGCGTTCGGAACTATCTCTGGCGGAAATGCTTGGCACGATCACGCAGCCGATCGGGATTAACCGCGTCAATGAAGCCTATATGCCCATTGGCGATAGCCTTGACTATGGCAACGACCAACGAACACGGGAATTCGCACGCGATCTGGGAATAGAATTCGAGACGGTCATTTTCGACTGGTCCCCAACGCAACGTACCTTCGTTAGTGACCCAGGCTCAATCCCTCTCTCGAACTGTTTCCAGGACGTAGCAGTGGTTTGGCCATACTCCTGGGACTGGCGTGCTGTGCCGTTTCCCACTCACGCAAGGCTCGTAAATCCAACATGCCTGCAATTGCTGGCATCCAACAAGCTGTATGCGGCCGCCGCCGCGGGTGGAGGACCTCCCCTAGATTCGCCGATCATGCCTCCGACAAGCGCCTTTGGCTTTATCGGCCGGAAAGGGAAATTCCGCGATTGGATCGCCTCCCTTGATCGGGGACCGATAGACCAGTGGATTGTGAAGCCGGCCCAAGGCCGGCGGGGATATGGTGTCGTTGTTCTCAAGGATGAAAATCTCCTGGACTATGCGCAGCTAGCAGGGCTTGCAGCTGATGACCTGCATCTGCGTCAGGGTGGCAAGATACTGGCCGCGGCGTCGCTTCTCGGCGACTTGCCGGAGGCACTGACTATCCTGCAGCCTTTCATTGACCCGTCTGTAAGAAGAAACCCGTATAGCGGAGAGCTTCATAGTAGCGTGCAGCGTGTAACTGTCATTTCAGATGCGAATGGCGTCGAGATCCTCGACGTCACCACTATTCTGATGCGCCAGGCTCGTGGGAACCGTGCCGCGGATGATCCCCGAGCCTCCCATATCCTGACGCCAGATACGAGCGCCGTTTGTATCGAACCTCGTCCGAAAGAATATCAATCCGTCGTCAATGCGGTGCGCAGTTGCATACAGTGTCTCGAGAGCTATGCCCGGAAAACGCCGCTCGATCATCGTCAAGCGGTAATGTGGGAAGCACTGGAATGTGCTCGTTTTGCCGAGCAAACCTTCGATTACTCATGTCTCAACGAGATTTCCACGGCGTGGCGAGATGGCGTGCCGTTTTTGGACCTGACCAAGCAGGCGTGAGTAGGAAAAATCCTTCCACAGAAACAGCTTGCCTGTGGCCGCTTTCTCATCTCCTCAGCGAAACAAGGAGGTGCGGACGAAGCGAGCGGAGAGCTAGTAGTGCATCGTCACTCAAGTTTGCATCGAGTGAGAGGAACCGAAGGCCCGCAATAGCCGCGAGGTGGGGTACTGCGTCATCGGAGATGTTTGTTCCAAGAAGATGCAACTCGCGCAGGCGAACGGACCCGAGAAGTGCGATTGTGCGAGTGTCGACTTCATCACCGTAAAGATAAAGTTCCAACAAGCGCGGCGCGAGAGCCAGCGCACCAACGCTTTCGCTGTCAACCTGCGTTCCGTCTAGCGCTAGTGATTGAAGGTTCACGGACATCCTTGCAAGTTTCGCAATACCCTTCGCCGTGACACGCGTGTGCGGGAGATCGATGCAATGAAGCCGGGGTAACTTACCGATTATTGGAATTTCTGCATCGGATACCTGGGTCTCTCGAAGCTCCAACGTATGTATCGTGTTGCTGAGTTGCCCGCCCAGCGCCTTGCCTAACGGGTTTCCGCTTAAATAAAGGCCGGCGATGGATGGTTTCGCCAAAAGGACAGATATCCTGGGATCATCCAGCCCGGCGTTCTCTGCGAAAAAATCTTCCAGTTTGAAGAAATTGCTCTCGAAACCCGCATCCGCTCCGATGGAATCGATACCGAGGCTTTTCAAATTTTGACTGTTTCCAAGTTCATCGGCAAGCGATGAGGTGAGCATTCCCCTCAACGATAGGCGGCGCAACGATTGTGGCACACGTCCTTCAGACCGCTCCGGCGTTTGCATATCGAGTTCGGCATTGATCTCCGCCAATCCGGTCCAGTCCGCATCGGACGTCACCTTAACGCTCTTCAACGTTCGGTTCTGCGCTATGGCGGTAAGGCCCTGTGCAGCGACAGGTCGCCCGTAGATCTCTAGATTTCGAATGGGCGCATTCATAAGTCGGCAGATGCCTTCGTCCGTCGTGTGTGTATTGGACAAGTTTGCCTGCTCCAGGAACCGCAGGTCGCCTAAGGCTCCCGCGACATCATCGCCGACACGCGTATGACTCAAGTCAATTTCTCTGAGAGACGTCGCCGCTCGAAGCCAACTCGCAAAGCTGTCATCGATGTCGAGCCCTGCAAAATTACCCTTTTGCAATGCTTCGGGGGATTGCCCTTTCACGATGCCTGTTTGCGAGACTTGGGTCCATGACACGTCTACAGCTTGCCTCGGCCTGGAAAACACGGCCGCCGCGGCTTCATCGGTTATTTCGGTTCGCGACAAGCTCAGTTCCAAAATTGCGAACGCGGAAGCAAGGGAAGTCACACCCTTGTCCGAGACTGCCGTTCCAGACAAGTCGAGGCGTGAAAGCTTCTTCCATAGATTAGTCGAATTTACATCGTCGTCGCTGACGGGGATGCCTCTAAGCGACAGCGAGCGAAGACTTGTGAGTGCTTCAAGCCATTGGACAATCGACCCGGTTAATTGGGTCGCAGCATATTGATGACCCTCTCGTGGCCCGGTTAAGCCTAGCTCAAGCGTAACCAATTTCTGGCCTACGGCCGCGAGGTTCGAGACGTCCGCATCGTCAAGGTCGAGCCCGCTTGCGTTAAGGTGCGTAAGGTGGGTCAATCCCTTGACGAGATCGAGCAACGGAGCCTGTCAATCGGCTCGGAATGTTGACCCCTTATCGGCGTCCAATCTTCACCCCCCTGTAGCCGATCAGCGCTTGGCCTGCCCGGCGCTGGCCGGGGTTGCAGAGGGTAGGCCAAGTGCGGGTGACGGGTATCTTCGGCTTTAGCTTTGAGAGCGGTTCTTGAAGCGCCAGGATTCGTTTCCGGTCTCGACGATCTCGCAATGATGGGTCAGGCGGTCGAGGAGCGCCGTCGTCATCTTGGCATCGCCGAACACTGACGGCCATTCACCGAAGGCGAGGTTCGTCGTGACGATGATCGAGGTGCGCTCGTATAGCCTGCTGATCAGGTGGAACAGGAGCTGACCTCCGGCCTGGGCGAGGGAGCGGGAAAAAGGTGGGGGTAAGAAATTTCGGGTAAACAGGTGCCTTTTCTGAAGGGGCATTCGTTGGCGTCGCACTTAAAGATGATCATCTCGGTCGAGCTTGTTGGCATTGACGGCGTGTCGCAGCGTTGCGAAATTGCCAAGGTCGACCGGTCTCTCGATGGCGCCCGTCTCAACGATTTTGGTCTCTCCCTCGACGAAGCCAAGAAGATACAGCGGCGCCTACAACAAGAATTAACGCAGTTTCAGACGGATCAAGCCGCCCAGCGAGATCGGAAGTGCCAAGACTGTAGCCGCCGTCGCTCGGTGCATGATAGTAGGCACCGTACGATCCATTCGCTCTTTGGATCTTGCCAAGTGCGTGTGCCGCGCTGGTGCAGTTGTGCCTGCGGATCGACCGCGAGGTTGGGCATGGGAAGCGTCGAGACCCTGTTGAATGGCCGAGCTACCCCGGAGTTGGAGCGCATCCAAGCCGAACTGGGCTCCCGGATGTCATTTCGAGAAGCAGCCCGTGTACTTGATATCTTTGTGCCGGCCACGCGGCCGCATAATCATCGAACCGTAAGCAACCGGCTGGGCAAGGTTGCCGATCAGATCGAAAAGTGGGACATCGCAGGCCCCTATCGTATCAGTCGCGCCGGCAAGTCTCCCGTTTCCGTTTTTATTGATGGCGCCTATATTCGCGCGGTTCCCGGCTATCAAAGCCGGCATTTCGAGATCGCGATGGGACGCGTTGTTGCGCAAGGCCGACCACCGCGTCAGTTTGCCGGTGCGCCGAATATCGCTACCGGCAAACACGATATCGTTCGCGCAGCGATGCGCGCGCAAGGATGGCTGCCTGGCCGAGACGTCACTGTCTTTAGCGATGGAGAGGTCGGGCTGCAGGGCATCGTCCTCAGCGCAACACGCCAGCCCGTCACGCATATTCTCGACTGGTTTCATCTATCGATGCGGCTGCGGCACATTGAGCAGGCCTGGGAGGGCATCAGGCATCTGCAAAATCTGGACGTCTATCTGCAAAACGTCGCGGTCCATGTGCCCAGGCTTCGGCATCTCCTCTGGAGCGGATATGTCCGAGAGGCAAGCGAAGCCGTAAAGCAGATGCTCGCCCAATTGGATCAGCATCCCGGATTTCACGACGCCCCCGGCAAAATCAGGCGCCTATACGAGCTGATCAACAATCTTGCCACCTACCTCGGGCAGAACGCAGCTTCGATCGTCAACTACTGTCGTCGATACTGGTCCGGTCAGCCGATATCCAGTTCGCCGGCCGAAAGTGCCGCCAACAGCCTCGTCAATGCCCGTATGAATAAGAAGCGGCAAATGCGTTGGACACCGATCGGCGCTCATCGGGTTCTTCAAGTGCGAGCCGCCGTCGCGGACGGCCGTCTCAAACAGGCAAAGCTCGACCTCGCAGCCTAACCCCCAGCTTTTTCCCGCTCCCGGCCTGTTAGAGCCTCCTTAGCGTGGTCTTCTAAAAATGTGATCGGCTTTCGGCGCGCCCGGTTGACGGTAACGTCAAATATATCGAAGCGATTGTAACCTGCAACGACATCGTGAAAGCGCTTCGGTTCAACACAGTCGTCGAGATCGATGTGGGCGTAGCCGATACCTTCGTCGATCATTTCATCACCAATTGGCGCTCCAGTCGGTCCAAGGAAAAAACTGCTGGCCCGCGGACTGGCATCTATAATTGCTGCGATGGCAGAATCATCCAAAGCAATGGATCTGCGAGCGCTTTCATCCAGGCGACCTGCGACAACAATTCCGAAGCACTTGGCTTCGAAACAATGGGCTGAGGCACGGATGCGGTTGGCCGCCCGGTTGTCGTAGTTGTCGCTCTCTGTGGGAACACGAGTAGGCCAGATCGGCGGATAACTGCTTATATGAACCTGCTCTGCCTGCGTCATCAGACTGTAGCGCGCGAGTGGATTTGTGTTTTCCCCGCAGATGAGACCGCCAATTCGACCAATTCTTGTATTTGCGACGACCAGTCCCGCGCCATCGCCAGGATCCCAAACCAGCTTCTCGAAGAAAGTTGCGACTAGCTTTCGATGGTGGATCAGGATTTCGCCTGTATCGGAAATCAAGACATTGCTATTCCACAGTCCCCCAACACTTGCCGGGTTGCGCTCGGAGAAACCGATGGAAACGAAAACACTGTTATCGGACGCGGCTTTGCGCACACGCTCAATTTCTGGCCCATCCACATATACCGAGGCGTTCAGAAATCGTTTGAAATGTCCGTGCGATTGAATGGGCGGGTAAAGTGCCGCCCAGACGGGAAACCCGGGAAGAAAGCTCTCCGAAAAGACCACGAGCGATGCGCCATTTCGAGCAGCCTCTGCAATTACCGAACAAGCTTTCTCTGCGCTCTCCAACGGATTGAGATAAACCGGCGCAACATGAGCAGCGGCGGCCTTGAAGTTCGTGCTTCCCATCGGCATTCCTCTCCTGATCAACGTTCGCCATCAGCCATCTCGGCTGTTTCGCCAAAAGCAGGTTTAGGACTGCCGTTTTGCGGCTAAACCGATCTCAATACGCGCTCCAAGCGGCAGGCTGGCGCAGCCAATGGTGGTGCGGGCCGGGAAGGGCGATGAAAAACGTGTGGCGTAAATCTCATTCATCTGACCAAAGTCGCTCATGTCTGTGAGATAGACGTTGACGGATACGACATCATCCGACCCCAAGCCTGCTGCTTCAAGAACTTGAAACAGATTATCGAAACACTGGCGTGTCTGGTCGGCGACGGTTCCGTCGACAAGTTTGCCGGTGCTGGGATCGAGCGGCGTCTGGCCCGAGCAAAATAACAGGTCGCCGGCCCATGTCGCGTGCGAATATGGTCCTACTGCCGCAGCGTTCGAAGCATTCACAGTTCGTCTAGACATGGTTTCTCCCAAGGCAGGTTAAGAAGCGCGACCTGCTGGCGACCAGCATATCCGCAAGTGGTTTTGCGTTATGATATGCTGCATGTTCGCCTTTACAGCCCGTTGGAAACTATCAGAACGAATCTGTGCGCCAACCCGAATAGGATGCACTACTCTGTGCAAAAATAGACGGAGGGTAGCATGGCGACCGCAATCGATCATCTTGACTGGGACGATCTCAAACTTTTCCTCATCGTCGTTCGGTGCAAGAGCGTGACCGGAGCCGCCCGGGAACTGAAGGTCAGCCACTCCACTGTTTCCCGTCGGCTTGCTCGCCTGGAATACACGGTTGGCGGCGCACTCGTCGAAAGGACCAGGGATGGACTTCTGCTGACCCCAGCCGGGCTTGTTACGATGCGGCGAGCGGAGGAAATCGAGAATGGGGTGAATGCGCTTCGCAGCGACGTGAGCAATCGAGACGAGGTACGCGGTACAGTCAGATTAGCCACCATGGAGGGCATCGCAACGCTTTACCTCTCCGAGCGCCTCGTTGAGCTCAGTAGTCGGTACCCTGATCTTGACATCGAGCTTGTGACATCGCCGCAAACGGTTCGGGTCGCTCGCCGGGAAGCAGATTTATTCCTGAGCTTCTTCAAGCCCCATGGAACTGCTCTCGACAGTCAGCTGATCGGACGTTTCAAGACCGGCTTGTTCGCTTCGCAGGCCTATCTGGAGCGCAATGGCGTTCCCTCTCAAGCGGCGGATCTTCGCGAGCACCGCTTTGTCGGCTATATCGAAGAGCTAGTTCAGCTCGAAAGCGTTCTATGGCTAGAGGAACTCGTACCCGCCCCAACGATTGCGTTCAGCTCAAACAGCATGATGTCGCAGATGTTCGCGGCGTCTGCGGGCGCAGGAATTGTAGCGCTTCCTGAATTCGCACGCAGTCTGAAACTCGGGCTCATTCCGGTACTTGAAGAGTTGAGCGGCGAACGTGAGATCTGGATGTCGGCACATCAGGACCTGGCTTATCTACCCAGAGTGAGAGCCGTAAAGCAGTTCGTGAAAACGCTGGTTCGTCGGGACGAACAACGCCTTCTGGGAAACGCACCCTGGTCACGGTGAAATGCGCACGTTGCTGCCCGCGGAGCAGGCTGGCCTGTTAACCGGCGCCCGGTCACGCCACGCCGTTCAAATCTGCACAGCTGGTTGCAAAAGTATCGGCTTCCGCCACAGTGTTGATTGCGTCAACAAGGTGGGTGGCTAGATTAAAGGAAGGAACTCCTCATGTCGCAAAACAACCGCGACGCCCGCAAGGCTTTGGACCTTCCTCGCCTACGTGCTGATACTCCCGGCACAAGAAACAGAAACCACCTCAACAATGCTGGGGCGGCGCTGATGCCGAGCCCGGTGATTGATGCAGTGATTGGGTACCTGAGCCGGGAGGGCGAAATCGGTGGCTACGAGGCAGCAGCGGAGGCCAACTCGCTGTTGGAGGGGGCCTATGACAGCTTGGCCACTTTCGTAAACTGCACTCGCGACGAGATAGCGATAGCTGAAAACGCGACGATCGCCTGGCAGCGCGCCTTCTATTCCCTTTCTTTTGGACCTGGAGACAGGATTCTGACGGCAAGTGCCGAATTTGCTGCCAACTACGTAGCCTTTTTGCAGGTTGCCAAGCGCACCGGCGTATCCATCGAAATCATTCCGAATGACGCCTCTGGCGTCCTTGATCCGGACGCACTGGCGAAAATGATTGATGAGCGCGTTCGCTTGATAGCGGTCACCTGGATCCCGACGAACGGCGGGCTTATCAATCCAGCAGCAGCGATCGGTCGAATAGCGCGAGACAACGGCATTCTCTATCTGCTCGACGCCTGCCAAGCTGCGGGTCAAACGCCGATCGATGTGAATGCTCTCGGCTGCGACATCCTCACCGCTACCGGCAGGAAGTTTCTCCGCGCGCCGCGGGGAACGGGGTTCATGTACATGCGAAAATCAGTTCTGGAGAAGATCGAGCCAGCGATGATCGACCTCTACGGCGCCCCCTGTACCGCACCCGATCGATACGAGTTGCGACCTGATGCCAGACGCTTTGAAACGTGGGAGAAGAACTATTCGGTTCGTCTCGGCTTGCGGGAAGCAGTGGATTACGCGCTCGAAATAGGGGTCGAAAACATCGAGGCGCGCTGCAGTCACCTTTCGTCAAGGCTTCGGGAAGGTCTGAGGGGGATGCGTGCCGTATCCGTACATGATCTTGGGGCGCCGCTCGCGTCCATCATCTCATTCACCGTTAACGGCTGGGATTCGCCAGCCGTCATGGCCTATCTGGCTGGCAAGGGAATCAACGTCTCGGTTTCCCCGCCCTCCAGTACCCCGATTGATGCCCATGATCGACAGCTCCCGCCCGTGGTGCGAGCGTCGCCGCATTATTACAATACCGAGGAAGAGATCGATACGTTTCTGGAGGCGATGGCCAGTCTTGCCTCGTAGCTGATGACGCAGCTCGTTTCTGTGACTGCTTGCTAAGCGGGAGGGATCGAGCCATGACAAGTACCCAACTCGCATGGCAACAAGTCTACAGCGCGGCCATTGGCGGATGATAAATGATTGAGTTGCGAGGGTTAGCTATAGTGAATAAATCGCCTCGAGATCAATCGGCGCCCGCCCAAGCAGACGAGTTCGCCGGCCGTGAGCAACTCCGCGCGAGTTCCGCCGAGTTCAGGAAGGAAGTCATTGAGATCACCGACGGCGTCTTTGCGGCCGTCGGCTACTCCGCGAGCAATGTCATCCTAATTCAAGGTGACATAGCGTCGATTATTGTCGACACGTCCGCCAACCCCGTCGACGCGAGGGCGGTCATGGATGCCTTCGGCGGTCGCCTGGTGCGACCAGTAAGGGCGATCATCTACACTCACAATCACCCGGACCATTCCGGCGGCGCGACGGTATTTTCCGGAAACGACAGTCCTGAAATCTATAGTCACCAGACGCTGGTGGAATCCGGTCCCGAGTTCGGCAGGGGTCAGCGCGCCGGCGGTGATGCATTTGGCACCACGCTGCCCGACGAGCTGTTCATCAATGCCGGCACCCAACTCGAATACGGCCGTGTGACGCCGCACACGCGGGAGGGCTACTTGCCGCCGACGCGCACCTTCAGCGGCGAGAGCCAGACGATCGAGGTGGCGGGCGTCCGGCTGCAGCTCGTTCATATGCCCGGTGAATCTCCAGAGAACACCGCTGTCTGGATGGCCGAAAAGGGCGTTCTTATTCCCGGCGACGACTTCTTGAAATCGTACCCGAACCTCTCTCCGATCCGCGGCCTAAAGCTGAGGCCGCCTGAGAAGTGGATCGCCAGCCTCGAAAAGATGCTCAGTCTGGACGCCACCTACATGGTGCAGGGGCATATGCGTCCAATCCTCGGGAGGGACGAGGTCCGAAAGGCTCTCACAGACTACCGTGACGGGATCAAGACCATCCTCGACCAGACCCTCGCAGGTATCAAGCAGGGCAAGACGCCGGACGAACTTGTCCAGGAGGTGAGGCTATCTGACGAACTCGCAAATAGCCCCTACCTGCAGGAGTATTATGGCAGCGTCGCTTGGGCGGTAAGGGGCATTTACGCCGACTATGTGGGATGGTTCGATGGCAACGCGACCAATCTATACCCGCTGCAACCTACCGAGCGCGCCCACAAGATGATCGATCTAGCCGGCGGACCAGCGGAGGCGCTCGATCGAGCCAATCAAGCGGTCGAGGTGAAGGAGTATCAGTGGGCCGCCGAACTGGCCGATTTTGTATTGGTTCTCGACCCTGAAAATGTGGCGGCAAAGGAAATCAAGGCCCGGGCGCTGACCGAGCTGGGTGAACGCCAGATCAATGCCACGGCCCGGAACTACTACTTGACCTCGGCACAGTACCTGTCGAAGAGGAGCGATTAGGCGTGTTAAGTTACATGCTGAAAACAGGAGCAGTTTACCCCTGTTCCCCTACCTCTGGCCAGGGCTGTGGTCGCAGTGACAATGTCACGTCCTTGAGGCGCCCTATATCGGTCACATCCTCGTCGGCACTTCCATCCCGACTTTCACGCGGTCCATCGCCACGAACGTTCTGAATTTTTTGACGTTGTTGTTGCCGAAAAAGAGGCGACGGGTGAGCGCCTCGTAGTCATTCATCGAAGCGACGACGATAACGAGAACGAAGTCCGCTTCCCCGGTCACATAGTAGCATTGTTGGATTTCAGGGGTGGACGCGAATTGTCTTTTCGCTTCTTCAATCTGGGCCGCGGTCTCGCTGATGACCTCGACTTCCACGAAAATCGTGATGGACCTCCCCACAGCAGATGGATCGACGACAGCAACATTCGCCCTGATCACGCCATCTTCAGTCATCCGTTTGATCCGACGCTGCACAGCCGGAGCAGAGAGATTCACCGCCTCGCCAATCGTGCGCTGGGAAGTGGTGTTGTCGCGCTGTAAAATTTCAAGGATGGCGCGATCGAACTCGTCCAGACGGGGAAATGCGATCATTTAGTCAGCCAATGAAACAAAATTGCAAAAACACTCGCCAAAATCAGCGCTATTTTCGCGGAGAATGCAATATGTTTCAGTCTCCACGGAGATCAAACATGTTTCTTATGAATTCGAACCTCGAATATCGTCAACCGCTCGTCGAACGAGATGCCGAAACTTTTAGCGTCGCTGCTGCCGCCGAAGTCGAGCGTCACTTGGCGTTTCGCGACAACCACTCCGAGACGCCGTTGGTGGCGCTGTCAGGACTAGCCGCCGAAGTCGGGGTAGCGTCCATCCACATGAAAGATGAGGGACAACGACTGGGGCTCGGCAGCTTCAAAGCACTCGGTGGCGCCTACGCAGTTACTCGACTAGTCCTTGAAGAAGCGTCGTACCGGCTCGGCCGTACAGTCGATATTGCCGAGTTGAAATCGCCGGACGTCCGGGCGGTGGCCTCGATGATGACCGTGGCTTGCGCAACGGACGGCAATCACGGCCGCTCGGTCGCGCAAGGCGCCAGTTTGGTCGGGGCGAAGGCAGTTATCTTTGTCCACTCCGGGGTCAGCGACGAAAGGGTCGCAGCGATCGGACGCTTCGGCGCAGAAATGATCCGGGTTGACGGCAACTATGACAATTCGGTGAAGGAGGCGGCGCGGATCGCCGAGGAGAACGGTTGGATCATTGTCTCAGACACCTCGTGGCCGGGTTACGAGCGCATCCCCGGTCTGGTTATGCAGGGCTATACCTGCTCTCGTTAGGGAGGCATTCAGGCAAATACCAGATTCGCCGACACACGTCTTTATCCAGTCCGGTGTTGGCGGCATCGCGGCTGCGGTGGCCGGATATCTCGCTATTGCGTACGGCGAGAACAGGCCGGTGTTTACGGTCGTCGATCCGGCACGGGCTGCATGCTTATTTGAAACGGCACGCGCGGGGCATCCTGTCTCGATTGATCACGGCGAGTCTACGGTTATGGCCATGCTTGAATGCTATGAGCCCTCGCTTGTCGCATGGAGAATTCTTTCCCGCGTGGCCGACGGGTTCATCACGGTAGAAGAAGAGGATGCAGTAGCGATTATGAAGCGGCTCGCCAATCCCGCCGCTGGCGACCCCCCCATCATCGCCGGAGAAAGCGGCGGGGTTGGCCTGGCAGGCTTCCTCAGAGCTGTTGCCGATCCTGCTATTAAGATGGCTCTGCACCTCGACAGTTCTTCCCGCATTTTCGTGATAAATACCGAAGGAGCAACGGATCCTGGTAAGTACGAGCAAATTGTGGGCAGCACGCCGAAGGCGGTAGCAGCGCAAGGGAAGACGGCATGAGCATCGACAGGCAAGCGCTCAAAACCGAAATGACCGGATGGCGGCAAGAACTGCACGCTTATCCGGAGTTCGGCTTTGAAGAAAAGCGGACCTCTGGTTTGGTCGCACGCAAGTTGGCAGAGTTCGGCCTTGACGACGTGGTGGAAGGTGTCGGCGGGACAGGCGTGGTCGCCACCCTCAGACTGGGCAACAGCAACAGATCCATTGCCTTGCGCGCCGACATGGACGCGCTCCGCATAACCGAGCAAGGCAATCGGAATTACCGGTCGCAACACCAAGGCATCATGCATGCCTGCGGCCATGACGGCCACACGACAATGCTTCTTGGAGCCGCGAAGGCGCTAGCCCAAGAAGGTGGGTTTAACGGAACGGTCCGCTTCGTGTTCCAGCCGGCGGAGGAATGGGGGAGGGGTGCGATCGCGATGATCGACGACGGGCTAATGCAGAGGTTTCCCTTCGACGAAATCTTCGGCATTCATAACATGCCCGGTCTTCCCGTTGGGCATCTACAGACACGGCGCGGGGCTTTGATGTCCGCCGAGGACAACTTCGAAATTATCCTGAGGGGTGTAGGCGGCCACGCCGCAAATCCCCATTCGGGAAATGAGGTCCTGATCGCAGCCTGCGCGCTTGTCACGAACCTGCAGACGATCGTCTCACGGCGTCTCGATCCATCTGACATCGCTGTGATTTCAGTGACGGAGCTGATCACCGACGGAACGCGGAACGCACTGCCGGGGCTCGCGCGGATCCTTGGCGATGCCCGCAGCTTCAGGCCTGAGGTTAGCTCCCAGATCGAAAAGCAGATGAACATTATTGCAGAAGGCACCGCGCTTGCACACAACGTGTCCGCGGAACTGATTTACACGAGAGAGTTCGTGCCGTTGCTTAACGACGCAGCGCTCGTGGACGAGGCGGTCGCAGCGGCAAGGACTTTCCTAGACGACGCGCACGTCGAAGAACGGCGCGAGCCGATGACTGCCTCCGAGGACTTCGCCCGATTTCTGGAGCATGTGCCAGGCTGCTTCGTGTTCCTCGGTAATGGAGAAGACTCCGCGCCTCTCCACAATCCCAACTATGATTTCAACGACAACGGGCTGATCCACGGCGTAGATTTCTATACCGCGATCGTTCGCAGACGGTTGTCGTCAATGTAATGCTGCCGCGCCGGGATTGCGGTCTGGGTGCGGCAAGCATCCTTGCTGCCGACGCTGGGAATATGATCGCGTGAACCAGCGCTGGCGATCGCCTGAGGTGACAGGTGGCGTGCGTGCCGGCAGTTCCACAATTAAGGACGTCTCTCGAAATCTGTTCAAGTTATTGGTTTTAGTGGAAGTTCCATATTCAGCAGCGGCATGTCCTAACGGGATGAATCGTCTTCTGATCGCGTTTGTCGGACGGCCTCAGCCGAAATCCAGAGCCTCCAGGATGTCTTCGATAAGATCCTCGGCATCCTCCAGGCCGACGGAGCAGCGGATGACGTCATCTCCAAGCGCGTCGCAAAGGCCGCTTCCTGAAAAGGACAGGTGGCGGGCGCTGGTGAGGCCGGCCGGATGGCATATGAGGCTGCCGACCTCGGCCAGATTGACGCCCGACTGTATAAGCCGCAGTCTGCTGATCATCGCAGTGGCACCATCCCTACCCGCACGAAGGCCGAAAGCCACCATTCCCGAGCCACCTGACATCTGCCTGCGAGCGATGGAATGGTTCGGGTGAGATGGAAGAAAGGGATATCTCACCCACGCTACCGCCGGATGGGTTTCCAATGTCAGTGCGATCGCATGGGCGGCGGAACTGTGCCGGTCCATCCTGAGGGCAAGTGTTTTCACGCCTCGAAGGATGAGGAACGAAGCCTGCGGTGAAATCACGGTCGTCGCAGGAAAACGTAGGCTGGTTTCCCGCAGTTTTTGAATGATTGCGGTGTCTCCCAGCAGGGCACCGCCGAGTGTGTCGCCATGACCGTTGATGTATTTGGTAAGCGATTGCAGGACAATATCGGCGCCGTGCTCAATCGGGCGCTGCAAGGCTGGCGAAGCGAATGTGCTGTCAACGACGATCTTGAGGCCGCAGGAGCGACCGCATTCTGCGATTGCAGCAATGTCGAGAATGTCGCCGAGAGGATTTGGGGTCAGAACAAGAGCAGGTCGAAATCGTACGAGGCCTTTATCAACCAAAGACAGCAAATACGTTGTGATATAGTGCTTTCCATGCGATTCTACGGTCAGTTCCGAAGGAGGTAATTATGTCTGAAATGATGCTGGCAACACTTTCCAATATTCGGACAGTTGAAGACATGGTCGCCGCGTTCCGGGACGAGGAGCATTGCCGCCATTTGCTGGAAGGCATGGTATGGCGGGATGGCAGGGTCTGCCCCGCCTGTGGTTATAAACGCTCGATCGCGATAGCTGGCCGCGATATGGGCAAGCGCCGCGCGCGGGCGGGTCTCTATCAATGCTCCAGCGGTGATTGCCGGTTCCAGTTCACGGTGACAACTCACACGCCCATGCACGCCACGAAACTTCCCTTGCGCGTATGGCTCAAGGCGATGTGGTTGTTGCTGCAGTCGGACAAAGGCCTGTCCTCGGTCCGTCTCGCAGAGGTACTGGGGGTGAGCCAGCCCACTGCCTGGCGGATCGGTCATGCGTTGCGCCTCATGGTTGTCGCGCGAGCATACGCTCGACGGCACGGTCGAAGTGGACCATTTCTATCTTGGCTGAAGGCCCAGAAAGCATGCCCATGATCCGCCACCCGGAAGAGGCCGCATGGGGCAGGTGAAAACTGAGAGGACGCCGGTCATGGCGATCGTGCAGCGACCGGCAGACATTACCCCTGGCTCCACCGCCGGCGACGCCCGCGCCGCTGTCGTTACCGGCCTTTCATTGCGTGCTGCCGTAGGCGCAATTGCAACACAAGTTGAGCTTCATGCGCATTTGATGAGTGACGAGGTCAAGGCATTCATGGCCATTGGCGAAAGCTTCGCCGCACACGAAACAGTCAACCACTCAAGCCGTGAATATATCCGGGATGCCGTCCACGTCAATTCAGTTGAAGGGTTCAATGCTCGGGTCCGCCGAACCATCGCAGGTGTTTTTCATCACATCAGCCCAGAACTTGCCGACCTATATTTCCACGAAATCGGTTTCCGCTGGTCCCAGCGCATTGTTACCGGACAGGCTCTGCGAAAAAGCCGAAGCGGCAAGGAAAGCATGAAAACCCTCTGGTCGCGGGTGCCGCCGGCGCTGCAATTACTGCAAGTGTTCCGCGCTGCTACCGGCCGTCAGATGCGCAGAAGCCCGGATGGCGGCATCACCATCAAATCGGCCGTAGCTGTCTTTGGTTGATAAAGGCCGCGTACGATTTCGCACTCCTCTTGTTCCGACCCCACATTGCGATGCCGGGAGCAGAGGCGGTCCACCACATCAGGTTAATCTGCCTAGCGGCGTCAGAGCGATCTTATCAAACCATTGCTGCCAAAATCCACCAATAACACGAATCTGCGGTGCCAAGCTTTGGCGTTAGGAGCGAGCGACAGCACCCATGCCGTCGACGCCTAGCTTTGATTCCATTTTTTCGTGATGCCACCAGTCCGCATAGATCCGCTTTCGCGAGCGAGGGACCTTCGCATGGAGCAGGTTGACTTCCAGCATCCTATCAGTCCGGAAATATCGATATGCCTCCCGAAGTTCGCACCACGCGGCGAGCACTCGGACGCAATCGAAGAAGGCGATAACGATTGGCCAAACAGTGCGCCGCTCAGGTTCACGGTCTGCCGTGTGGTAAAGGATCTCTACTTTGCAATTAACCTTCATCGCACCCCGCAATTGGAGCAGCACGGGGCCATCCTTCGGTAAGACCTCCGGCCCAGGCGCAAGTAAGGGTGCGGTCCAAAATTCTGAGCGTTTTGCATCCGGCAAAATGGCGGAGATTTTGGCGACAACGTCGCGCGCTGTGGTGTTTATTTCTTTGCCTCCCCGCGCCCCGACCATGCGTAATCCCAGCATGACGATCTCCAGTTCGTTCGTCGAAAACATCAGTGGTGGCAGATCGTAGCCGTCCTGCAACACGTACCCGACACTAGGCTCGCCAAAAACAGGCACTCCGGATGCTTCCAGCGCTGCGATATCGCGGTAAATCGTTCGCAACGACACCTCAAGTTCCGACGCAATGGTTCGGCCGCTGATCGGTCTGCGTTCGCGGCGTAGGATCTGTATGATCTGAAGTAATCTGTCTGCTCTACGCATAACGCCCCTTTTGCTTCCCATCGAGATGAACGGACATCACCTCGTGAGACGTCTAACCGATCAACCGCTTATGGCCATGCCCTATGCTGACATCATGGTGACAGCATGACTGTTGTAAAGGTGCATGAAATCGAACGGTAGGGAGTATCATTCAATGGAAATCACTCGGAGGGATGCGTTCAAGATGGCTTCATCTGCTACAATTCTTGGAGCGGTCGGCCCTAGCGCGGCAGCAGCACATGATGCTGCCGCCGAAGCAGTCCCGCAGGGTGCCGACTTGGAGTTCGACCTCGGAATTCCGACGCCAGATACGGTTGAGAAGCTTTATGATACCATGGATTTTCAACGCGCAGTGCAAGCCTATCTCTGGGCGGTTCCCATCGTCGGAATGGAAGGTGCGCGCCGGATGCTTATCGACAACGCCGACGCGAGGAGCGGCGATCTCGTGCTTGTTGCCGGGTATCGGGACGTCAGCGTCATGCTCGGGTCGAATGTAACGACGCCCTATGTGTTCGCGTGGTTTGATCTTACGGAGGGGCCAATTGTCATCGACTATCCTGAAGGCGCTACCGCGGGCTCACTGATCGACTGGTGGGATCGTCCGCTCATTGATGTCGGCATTTCGGGGCCAGATGGCGGCAAGGGAGCGGAATTCGTATTGGTCGGTCCGGCGTATGAAGCGCCGGAAAATTTCCCCGATGGCGCAAAAGTGCTGCGTTCCCGGACCAACAAAGTCCTGATGTTTTGCCGGGGACTCGATGGTGACCTCACGAAGGTCGAGGCTGTTTTCTCTAAAATTCAGGTCTATCCGCTTGGCGCAACAGGGAGCGGCGCGAAGGTGCTTCTTAGGTTCAAGACCGGGGGCGAGTTGACCAGTATGGCTCATCCTAAAGGCCTCGCATATTGGCAGTCGTTGGTTCAGGCGCTGAATGGTGAACAGATCGAGGATCGAGACCGCTTCTTTGCAGCTATGCTGAAGCCGCTCGGCGTCACCTATGACGGATCGTTTTCGCCAAGCGACCGACAGAGAGGGCTACTTGAGAGAGCCGCAAAGCTCGGCGAAGCGATGGCGAAGGCTAGTGCCTTCAGCAAGCGCATTCCAGGGATGCGCTATCGGGACGATACGCATTGGGAATATTTGATACCTCAAGACTTTGTCAACGGACAGGACGTGCCGGATGGCACTCTGCTTGATGAACGGATGGCGTTCTTTTACGAGGTCACGGGCACTTCCGCCGCCGTTCTCACCAAGACACCCGGAACTGGCTCGGCATACCTCACCGCCTACTGTGATCCCGACGGACACGCTTTTGATGGCGCAAAGTCTTACCGGCTGCGCGTTCCAGCCAATGTCCCTGCCAAGTCCTTTTGGTCGATCACGCTGTACGACACCGAGACCCGTGGTCTCATTCAGAACAAGCAACAGATCGTGGATCGTTCTTCCCGGCAAAAACTCAAGGTCCAAAACGACGGCTCCATTGAGATTGTTATGGGACCGCAGACTCCGAAGGGGTTGGAGCAGAACTGGATACCGACAACGCCGGGTAGAGCTTGGTTTGTGTATTTCCGCTTGTTCGGCCCGCTAGAGCCATATTTCGACAAGTCGTGGCGCTTGCCTGATATCGAGGAGGTCATTTAATGGTTTTTTCGGAAACGGCTGAACTTCTTCAATAGGGGCCGGTTCTGGTAGAGGGCTGTGAGAAGGATAAGCTGTCGCAAGGACCCCTTTTGCGACAGCGCAACAGGCGCAGGCCTCGGGATTTTTCGACAACGTCTAGACTGCTTCGAGGTTAGCTCGGTCACCTGCATTGGCATTTCAGTTCATACGCGAGGTCCGTTTGATGCAGCCGGATAGGTTACTCCAAGGCCTAAGAGCCTGACTCGAAAAGGTTTCCACGATATCCGTACCTTGCCAGGCGTCGTGTCAGGACGCGGATGTGGGCGATAGTGATCCAGGCTTCGGCTGATGCGACGGACTTTTCCCAATCCTTCGCCAAGCGTCGGCATCTGCCAAGCCATGCGAAGGTGCGCTCCACGACCCAGCGACGCGGCAGAACCTCGAAGCCCTTGGCCTTATCGGTCCGCTTGACGATCTGGAGCGTGAACGCAGCGATCTTTTGCAGTGCGCCCTTCAGCTTCGGTCCGGCATAACCACCGTCCGCGAAGATATGTCTCAGCCAAGGCCAGCGCTTGAGAATGGTTTTGAGGACGGCAGGCGCACCGGCGCGGTCCTGAATATCGGCGCTGTGAACCACGAGGCCGACCATCAATCCGAGCGTATCGACGACGATATGACGCTTGCGTCCCTTTATCTTCTTGCCCGCGTCATAGCCCGAAATTCCGCCGCTTTCCGTGGTTTTCACGCTTTGACTGTCGATCACGCCGGCAGACGGCGAGGCTTCCCGGCCTTCCAGGTCGCGCGCCTCCATAACGAGATGATGGTTGATCCGCAGCCACAAGCCAGTCGCCCGCCATTCGTAGAAATAGGACTGCACAGTGGTAAAAGGCGGAAAATCTTTCGGCATCATCCGCCACTGGCACCCCGTCGTGGCGATGTAAAGCAACGCGTTCACGACTTCGCGAAGATCGGTGCTGCGCGGCCTGCCCAGCCGTCTCGGTCCAGACAGGCAAGGCGCGATCAATCCCCATTCCCGGTCCGTCAGATCGCTTGCATACCGCATTGCCCGTCGGGCATATTGCCGACGGGTGAAATCAGTCCAGCCCATTGTGGTCTCCGTTCGTCCTAAGCAAACAAACAGAATCACAACTGGCTGATTTCACTCAACTCTTTTTCGGTCAGGCTCTAAGGAACAACGCGCTAGCGACCGTATCCCATAACAGCATAATCGCGAGACGTTAAAAGCAGCAGCAGCAGATCAGCACTATGGAGCTCATTGGGCTTTGGCCGCGGGTCGAGCGGTCGTTGGGAGCTAGGACGATCGACATTCATCGCAGCCAGAGCATTGCGGCAACCAGATAGAAGAAGCCTTGGGAATGAATGGTTCTGCGATCGTATCGGGTTGAAAAACTGCGGAAGTGCTTCATTCGGTTGAAGCACCTCTCTATGCGGTTGCAATGCATGTAGGCGAGTTCATCGTGCGGAATGATGATCTTGCGCGAACGGTTTGACGGGATAACGGCTTTGGCTCCCATGTTGGCGAGCGTTTCTCGCAAAGCATTGCTGTCATAGGCCTTATCGGCCAGTACGACATTGCCGATCTGCCCTTCCAGAGGCGCCGGAGCTTGCATGATGTCGCCGAGTGGTCAATCCACCTCGGGAACGCCCCAGCGCCTGATCCTTGGCCCCCCTTTTCCGGATGCCGCCTGCTGATGAGCACAGACGATCGTGCTGTCGATCATCAGATATTGGTTGTCACGGTTGGCCGTCAGCGTCTCGAACACCTGCTCCCAGATGCCGGCATGGCACCAGCGGCTGAAACGCTTATGCACCGACTTCCACTTGCCATACCGCTCCGGCAGATCGCGCCCAGTGTGCGCCAGAGCGCAACACCCAAAGACAACCATTCGTAAACAACCGGTTGTCCGGTCCAGTGCGCCCCGGATCCCCGGCTTTATCAGGCAACAACGACGCAATCTTCGCCCACTGAGCATCGCTCAATTCATATCATCTGGCTGCCATCCACAAACCTCCGTGATCAAACACGGTCGTCTACCAATCAGTCTTCAAGCGATTTGGGAATCCTGAATGTCGATAGGTCCTAGGATGTGTATTGCGACAAGAATGATCACTGAAAATATGGACGGGACCGCCGCCATCAGGACAATCTGCTGTGTCGACCAGCCTAATGCGATGACCGCGCCTCCAAGACCCGGGCCGACCACAGAACCGATCCGGCCTGCGGCCGCTGCAAAGCCAACTCCTGTCGCTCGAAGGTGTCCGGGGTAGAACGAAACAGCGAGAGCGGCCTGCCCCATACAACAAGGAACCAGTCCGGCTCCAATACCGAAGACAACCATCATTATTGTCTTGTCCAGACTTCCGTGTGCGAAGACCAGAATGCAGCCGAGCCCGAAGGCCCCGTACACCATAAGGGATCTCACGACACTCAGTTCCACCACCAGGAAAACGAGGATCACGCCTCCGAACAGACCACCCATGGACAGTACTGCCGCGCTCGCTGGAGCCATTTCAGATGGCATGCCCCAGTTGATCAACAACGTCGGCGTCCAGTAGAGGACGGCATAGGCTTCCACAAATACGACGAAGGCGAAAAGCCAAAGAAGAATCGTCCGAAGTGCAAGCTGCCCCGCAAACAGCCCTAGGATCGCATTTTCTTTGCCGGCTACGGTATGCTCACGGCTCGAAGCAGGAAAAAAGCAGACGATGGCCGGCAATAGAAGCAGGGGCAGTATTCCACCGACTATAAAGATTGATTGCCAGCCATAGTTCTGGATCAGCGGCCCTCCGAGAATACCCGCCAGTACGCCCCCTGCTGAAAGACCGGTTGTGATCAATATGGCTGTGGTGGACCTACGTGCCGGTGAAACGACGGACGACGCAGCGCCCACAGCAAGAGGCAGAACCGCTCCCAACCCTACGGAGGTCATTAGCCGCAGGGTAGCGAGACCCAAGATATCGGTGGCAGTTGCACTGGCGAGGCTGCCAATGCCAAAAACTGCGACACTGAGAAGCATCACTCTGCGGTCTCCAAGGCGAATTGCCATTGGACCTGCTGCAATGTAACCAATGACCGCGCCAATACTGGCAGCCATGAAGACTGGCGCCATGGCGGACGCCGGCATGTCCCAGATAGTGGCGATCGTTGGCGCCACGAAGGTTATTGAGATGGTGTCGAGGCCATCAAAGACGACGATCGTAAAGCAGATAACGATGATGGGCCAAATGGAAACGGCGCTATTGGCGACATGATCGCACCCTTCCTGACTGACAAGCTTGCACATTCTCTTGTTCCCCGTATGTCGTTTTGTTTTCTTGAGCTACCTTGCGTGGCAGGGTTCGTCTGACGTGTAAGACCAATCGATTCCGCAAGGCGACTTTCCGCCTTGCCTCGCGCCTCCCTCGACGTCAGAAAAGGCGGCGGCTGGAACGCACTCTTATCGACGAGCAGTGCGGCTTGGCTCCTCCTGTAGACTGGACGACGCGGCAAGCCGGCCACACTGGGTTTCCGCGGAGCCAGGGACTGAAGCCCTCCTGGACAGAAAATAAAGGGCGGACGCCTTGCCCCCAGACCACGGTCAAGGGTATTGGCTCAGATGTCCGGGTTGCCGAACAGGAACGGGACGTTGAGGCAAATTCATGCGCCGGGGGGCCAGTGATAACTATAACATTGCTGCAGATGAGGGCTTATCATGCAACGTTTATTTCCACCGAGTGCACCGCGTTTCTCGCGTCAGCTAACGGCTGCCTTTCCCCGACTTCGTTCGTGCACTGGCAAATTAGGAGGTGCTGACCCGCTCGAGGCGACCATGACAACTCGAACCTTTGCCAGCTTCTATCCTCGCGTGGCCCGACTGTTGCAGCCTGCCACGAGCCTCCTCCATCCACACTCACCTCGACACTCGAAATCTGATTGTCTCCCCAAGCCCAGCCCCATATTGTTGTTGGCATGTCAGCTGACAGTATATCACTTGGGGACGGCGACACGATAACCGACTCCGGGGCGACATGCCAAACCGGTCTCACACCCCAAGCCGTGTGGTCGTTATAGAAACGCGTCGTATAGGCGCTTCGCGACCGCCGGTCTGCGGCCGTGATCGAACCAAGCCATTTTACGGAGTTCGTGCCGTACCATCCTGGCACGACCAGCCGAACCGGACCTCCGCGCTCCATGGAAAGCGGCCGGCCATTGATCTCAAGTGCAAGGAGAACCTCTTCTGCAAGTGCTTTCGCGATCGGCAGATCCTTTTGATAAGGTTCTTCGACTTCTGCGTACGAGCCCCACTCAAGGCCGGAAGTCCATACGTAGGACGCATCGCTGCTGATCTTCGCGCGCTCTAGAACAAGCGATAGCGGTACCCCTTTCCAAACCACATTTCCAATCCTGCGCTTGGCGATTGTCGGAGCAAGAGGGCTGCCAGCGCATTCGTGAAATGACATATACTCGCGCTGCGGCATTGCAAGGAGATCAGCCAAGCGCAGCTTCACCGGGTTTCCCACGAGACCATCGATATCCAGATGCCAATGGTTAGGGTCGATCTCCAGGAACCCCATATGAGTGACGAGAAAAAGATCGTCTTCAGCGGTGATCCAGGAGTTGAGGGCATGAACGCCTTCAACAGGGCCTTGGAATGAGAACCCCTTCTTGGTCATATGCATGCCCGTCCGTGTCATCGCCTTACTCCGGTAACGCTTGCACCTCTGTGTCCGTTGAAGACTCCGTAGTGATGTCTTTTACAAATGTTATCGGCTTTCGACGCGTCCGGTTCACAGCTACGTCGAATAGGTCAAAGCGGTTGTAACCCGCAACGACGTCGTGAAACCGCTTAGCGGCAGACTGGAGCAGCGAATGGTGGTGCGCGAGGGATAAGGTGCTGAAAAACGAGTGGCGTAAACCCGATTCATGTGGCTGAAATCGCTCATGTCGGTCAAATGGACGTTGACTGAAACAACGTCGTCGCCCCCTAATCCTGCCGCCTCGAGAACCTGAAATAGATTATCAAAGCATTGGCGTGTTTGTTCGGCAATGCCGCCATCGGCCAGTCTGCCGGAGCTCGGGTTGATCGGCGTTTGGCCAGAGCAGAACAGCAAGTCGCCAGCCCATGTCGCGTGCGAGTATGGTCCCACAGCCGTGGCGTGCGAAGCGTTCACAGTTTGTCTCGACATGGTCTTCTCCTAGGTTACCTTAAGCAGACCAACTTTTGGGATCAGTCCGCCTGCCGAAATTTGCTTCACACGGACTAACCGGGGGGTCGCGTCCGAAGCTAACAGAGCGAATCTGCGCGCCAACCCCAATAGAATGCACTATGCTGTGCAAAAATAGTCGGGGGGTAGCATGGCGAGGGCAATTGACCACCTTGATTGGGATGATCTCAAGCTTTTCCTTACTGTCGTCCGGTGCAAGAGCGTGACCGGCGCCGCCCGCGAACTGAAGGTCAGCCACTCTACCGTTTCGCGCCGGCTTGCTCGTTTAGAATATACGGTGGGCGGCGCGCTCGTCGAGCGAAATCCGGATGGACTTTTGCTGACACCGGCTGGGCTAATTACCATGCGGCGGGCGGAGGAAATTGAGAACGGGGTGAATGCCCTTCGAAGTGACGTGAGCAATCGCGACGAGATCCGCGGTACCGTCAGACTCGCTACGATGGAGGGTATCGCACACTTTATCTCTCAAAACGGCTTGTGGAACTCAGTGAGCGGCATCCTGATCTTGACCTCGAACTGGTAACATCCCCTCAGTCGGTTCGCGTCGCTCGCCGCGAGGCGGATCTATTTCTAAGTTTTTTTAAACTCCGTGGAACTGCCCTGGACAGTCATCTGATTGGGCGTTTTAAAACAGGGCTGTTCGCTTCCAAGGCTTATCTTGAGCGCAATGGAGTTCCTTGTTACGCGGCAGATCTTCGGGAGCACCGCTTCGTCGGCTATATCGAAGAGCTTGTCCAGCTCGATAGCGTTCTTTGGCTAGAGGAAAGAGCTGGCTCGGTTTGTCTGAACAGTTTCGGGCGTTTTGCTAAGTGGATTTCCGCCTCGGTTATGCCGCCACCGTCATTGGTGCCAGCGCGTTGAAGTAGGCTTGATCCGGCGTCTGCCGGTCAAGCGATGAATGTGGGCGTCGACTGTTGTAAAAGCTCAGATAGCGGCCGATGCCAGCGCGGGCCTCGGATACGGTCTTGTAGGCGCGGAGGTAGACCTCCTCGTATTTGATCGAACGCCAGAGCCGCTCGACGAAGACATTGTCCCGCCATGCGCCTTTACCGTCCATCGAGATGGCGATCTCGGCTTTCTTCAGCACGGTCGTGAAGTCCATCGAGGTGAACTGCGACCCCTGGACGCCCTTCTGTTTGTCAAGCGACGATCCTTGTCTGATTGACCTCCTTCTGGCGGCGCATGATGATGCCGAAGACTTCCCGAGCGATGTATCGCTTCAGTGCCCGGATTGCGTCGAGCTTGGAATGCCCGGCGGCAACACGCCGGGCGACATACTGTTGGGTTTTCTCGTCGGTCCTGAGACGGCCAATTGCAATAATATGAAGGGCGCTATTGGCAAGTCGGTCACCACCCCGGTTCAGTCGATGTCTGATGGTTTTGCCTGAGGATGCGGGAACAGGACTGACGCCGCAGAGCGCAGCGAAGCTGGCTTCTGACCGCAACCGCTCGGGATTGTCGTCGGCAGTGAGCAAGAGCTGGGCGGCGCTGTTGTGGCCAATTGAATTCCGTTCGATAAGGTCCGGAGCCAAGTCCTCGACAATTGCAGCTATCATCATGTCGAGATCGGCGATCTCATCGTGCCGTTCCAGATACCGGCGACCAAGTGACTTCAGGGTGATCCGATACGCGGCTTCCACATCGCGGTAGGCTGTCAGGTCTGGACGCCAGGCGGCAAGTAATCGAACCAGCTGCATGCGGGTCATGCGTCGAAGCTGATCCCGCAATGCGTCCGGCGCAGCGATGATCGTATTCTGGATCAATTGCAGGGCTATGCGCCGGGCGTTGACCGCCGTCTTTCGGCAAGCCTTTAAAACTCTGAGAGATTCCACCATACCGTCCCGGCTTCGAGGTGTGACGGTTCGCTGTTCGGCAAAGGCTGCGTGTGCCGCGGCCTGGGCATCGAGATCATCATTTTTGCCCCGTCTTCGACGGTCGTGACGATCTGGTGTGGTCACCTCGAGGACCTCCACACCCGCGGTCTGCATGTATCGCGGCAGCCCAGCTCCATAACTGCCTGTGCATTCGATGCCGATGCGCTGCAACTCGCCGAATGTCCGCATCCAGGCCAGCATCAACCGATAGCCGTTGCGGGCCGTCGGAAAACTGCGTGTCTCAAGAACGCGGTCGTAATTATCTACGACCGCTGCGACATGTAAATCCTTATGAGTATCGACGTCGGCGACAACATGACGAGCTGCCTTGACCTTCTGTTCCATGCCGTAGCCTCCGGAGTTTGACCGATATCGCACGGCTCGACCACGGTCATATGCATGGACAGGACAGTCACGTGACCAACTCGGTCAGGCCCTTCTTGGGTCACAGGCAAAGCCTCACCGCAAGGCGCTCCCGGGCGGCCGACAGGTCTAGGGAAAGACACGCTGGTCGATCGGAGTGTGGGTCAAGCCACACCAGGACACCTTGCAACGCCAGCCTACCAAGCGATCGATCGGTGTTTGAGACAGACCACCCGGGAACTGGCTATCATCTTCTGACTGTCCGTGTTGAAGTATCGGGTTTGCCATGACGGGCCAGCGCGTCCTCGACCGCTTCGATGCAGAAGTCCGCTTCCATCGTGATCGACAGCCGCCACGACAGAACCCTTCGGCTGAACCAGTCCACGACGGCGCAGAGATAGACGAAGCCGCGAGCCATCGGAACGTACGTTATGTCCATTGCCCAGACCTGGTTGGGCCGGGTGACCGCCAGCTTTCGCAAGAGGTAGGGATAGATTTTGTGACCTGGCGCTGGTTTGGATGTGTTCGGGCGACGATAGATCGCTTCGATGCCCATCTTCTTCATCAGCGTGGCAACGTGCAGCCGCCCAGTTTCCAGCCCTTCTCCCCTCAAGAGCCCTTGCAACATCCGACTTCCGGCAAACGGGTAGTCGAGATGCAGTTCGTCGATCCGCCGCATCAGGGCAAGATCGTCCTGCGACACTGGACGTGGAGAATAGTAGACGCTGCCACGGCTGAAGCCGAGAAGCTTCGCCTGTCGTGCGACCGACAGTTTGTGTGCGCGGTCGATCATTTCTTTCCGCCCAGCAATCCCGCCTTGCCGAGCGCTCCGGCTAAAAATCGTTCTCCAATGTCAGCTCGCCGATCTTGGCGTGCAGTGTTTTGACATCGACGGTCGGGCCCGCCGGTTCCGCCTTCGCTTCATCGCCGAAAACGCCTGTGCCCCCTCAAGGAGCTGGTCTTTCCACTGTTTGATCTGGTTGGCATGCACGTCGAACTGCTGGGATAATTCCACCAGCGTCTGCTCGCCTCTGATCGCGGCAAGCGCTACCTTCGCCTTGAAAGCCGGGCTGTGGTTCCGGCGCGGTCGTCTCGTCATGGTCTCTCCTGTTCCCGGCATCTAAGCCGAAGTCAGGCAGAAATTCCACTTGTCCTAGCTGCGCAGATTCCCGAGCCAGCTCTCTATCGAAGAACGACGAGTATTGAGGGCAGGGGAGGTCTACCGACACTCCCCACCACGGCCTGACCTGTACAGGCCCCGGAATGGCTAATTCGGGGAGAGTTACGAGCCGATCTGGTACAAGGCGTACCAGTCGGCTCCTTGGCTGATAGGCTAGACCGAGCCGTCGTCAAATGGACAGCCGCCGCACGGGCGAGATCTAAGAGCCTGACCGAAAAAGAGTTGAGTGAAATCAGCCAGTTGTGATTCTGTTTGTTTGCTTAGGACGAACGGAGACCACAATGGGCTGGACTGATTTCACCCGTCGGCAATATGCCCGACGGGCAATGCGGTATGCAAGCGATCTGACGGACCGGGAATGGGGATTGATCGCGCCTTGCCTGTCTGGACCGAGACGGCTGGGCAGGCCGCGCAGCACCGATCTTCGCGAAGTCGTGAACGCGTTGCTTTACATCGCCACGACGGGGTGCCAGTGGCGGATGATGCCGAAAGATTTTCCGCCTTTTACCACTGTGCAGTCCTATTTCTACGAATGGCGGGCGACTGGCTTGTGGCTGCGGATCAACCATCATCTCGTTATGGAGGCGCGCGACCTGGAAGGCCGGGAAGCCTCGCCGTCTGCCGGCGTGATCGACAGTCAAAGCGTGAAAACCACGGAAAGCGGCGGAATTTCGGGCTATGACGCGGGCAAGAAGATAAAGGGACGCAAGCGTCATATCGTCGTCGATACGCTCGGATTGATGGTCGGCCTCGTGGTTCACAGCGCCGATATTCAGGACCGCGCCGGTGCGCCTGCCGTCCTCAAAACCATTCTCAAGCGCTGGCCTTGGCTGAGACATATCTTCGCGGACGGTGGTTATGCCGGACCGAAGCTGAAGGGCGCACTGCAAAAGATCGCTGCGTTCACGCTCCAGATCGTCAAGCGGACCGATAAGGCCAAGGGCTTCGAGGTTCTGCCGCGTCGCTGGGTCGTGGAGCGCACCTTCGCATGGCTTGGCAGATGCCGACGCTTGGCGAAGGATTGGGAAAAGTCCGTCGCATCAGCCGAAGCCTGGATCACTATCGCCCACATCCGCGTCCTGACACGACGCCTGGCAAGGTACGGATATCGTGGAAACCTTTTCGAGTCAGGCTCTTAGATGCGCAGCATCAATTCTCTTCTCGCTTTATTTCCACCCCTCTAGTTATGGTAGATTTGATGATGGCCGCCTGTTCAAATCGCTCAGGGGAGCAGGAAATTGGCGGTTCAGGACCCTACACGCCCTTAAAGGCCAATACGGCGTTGGTGCCACCCATCGCAAAGGAGTTGCTTAAGGCAACACGTACCTTACGTTGACGCGCCACATTGGGCGTAACGTCTAGATCGCAGTCAGGGTCATGCTCTCGATGGTTTGCGGTCGGCGGCACTACGCCCTCTCTGATCGCCATCACGCATGCAATCATTTCGAGTGCGCTCGCTGCGCCAAGGCAATGCGCGTGCATCGACTTCGTGGATGAAATCGACATCGAATATGCATGGTCGCCGAAGACGCGTTTAACCGCGGCTGTTTCCGTTAAATCGTTAGCCTTGGTGCCGGTACCGTGAGCATTAAGGTAATCGACATCTTCGGGGTTTAAGCCGCCGTCAGCAAGGCAATTTCGCATCGCTGACTCTGGTCCCTCAACTGATGGGCTCGTGATATCGAAAGCGTCGGCGGAAAGGCCTACTCCGACGATCTCGGCAAGTATAGTAGCGCCGCGAGCGGCGGCATGCTCATAGCTTTCCAGTACTGCCATGCCTGCGCCCTCACCCAGGACAACACCCCTTCGATCGGCGGAAAACGGGCGGCACGTATCCGGCGCTAGTATCCGCAAAGCCTCCCAGGCCTTCAGTACTCCGTAGGTGAGCGGGGCATCGCTACCGCCAGCGAGCATCACATCAGCGCGGCCCAGCTTGATTTGATCCACCGCTGTAGCGATGGCGTGATTCGCCGACGCGCAAGCGGAAGTAACCCCAAATACCGGACCCAATAGGCGCAGCACCATGCTCACCTGTGCGGCTGGCGCGCTTGGCATGGCTTTGAGGGCACTGAAGATGGGCACGCGGGTTGCTCCGCCCAAAAAGAGGCTGCGGTAGCTCTGCTCGATTGCATCCCAACCGCAGCCGCAGACGCCAACGGTTGCGCCGAAGCGGGTGCGGTTTCCTTCATTGACTGAAAGCCCAGCATGTCGCAGCGCTTCCCATGCTGCAATCACAGCCAAGAGGCTGAAGCGGTCCATCGAGGCAAGTTGCTTGCGGCTGATCTCGTGCTCGGGCAGCATCCCTATCTCGGACCCAACAGTCCCTTCGAGATCGTAAAGCGGGGTGTTAGCAATTGGACCGATTGCTGCGCGACCTTCCCGCATTTCTGTCCAAATTGATTTTGCGTCGGTTCCTAAGCCGCAAAGCCCACCCATCCCAGTGATAACTACCCGTCTGTTCATTTCAAACCTCCTTCGCAATCAATCCGCGGACGGCCTGGACAACGTCACCAACATTGCTGAGATTTGACCACGCGTCGGATGTGTTCAGCTCAATTTTGATCCCGTGGGCCTGCTCCAGATCCCAAAGGACGTCAGCCAGCCCCAAAGAGTCGATACCCAGTGACGCCAATTCCGTTTCGGTTGTTATTTCGGTCATTGATGCAGCTGCTATCCCGTCCAGCTCCGAATCAACGCGCCGCTTGATCGTGGCGATAACTTCAATCGCGAGTTCATCAGCCATTCTTTATCCTCCATGCGTTCTGGTTTAAGAGGGCAAATCTGCGTGTTAAACGACACGCAACTCCTCTCCGTTGGCAAGCAAACATATGAGCGAGACCCCAGGCGCGAAGTGCTGTGAGCTGGCTCTTGTCGGATCCTATGTTGCATTTGGCGCCACTAGTAAAATTGATTGCGTGGATTTGAAGCATTTGTCCGGCGAATGCGCCGTGGAGCATCGATTAAGAGGTCACTTGGGAGCCAGCCCGGGCGCTCCTCGTGACGAGACCTCCATCGTCGGGCCGCTACGGTCAAAGCCTAATCCGCCGACTGGCTCTTGATCGCTAGACGTAAGCGAAATTGCGAAATGGACATATGCCGTCCGTCAGCTCGGGGGCCACAATTGTCGATCGCCTGCGATCAAAAGGGATCACAAGGTTGAGCGCAATGTAGTCAGCGAGGGGGGAAGTGTGATGATGTCCAAGGAGCGGCGTTGCCCCCGTCCTAAGCCAGCGATGTTCCGAAAAGCTGGATCTGCATTGTCTTCATTCAGCTAGCATCGTTGAAGAAAGAGCAAAATCACGCTGTTCGCCGAACGTTACAATTCTGTCGCGTCAACACCGTTCCGTGGCTTCTATCGGGTCAGCAGCATCCGTCCAAGCGAACGGTACCGCCTAAACAGCCGACGTCTCCGATGAAGCTTCCATCCGGGAAGCTTCATCAAACATGATCTCACGCATCCAGATGTTGCCTGGGTCGGTATTGTGAAGCGCGGGCCATTGGACTGCCAGGGGGAAGTGGAGAGGTGGAAGCGGATGTTCGACTATCTTCAGGGGTATCGTCTGCTCGAAATGTTTCACCAATCGCATTGGAAGGGTCGCTATTCGGTCCGTCCCCACGAGCAGTGGCGGGATCAAAGTAAAGCCTGGTACGACGAGCTCAATCCTCCTTCTAAACCCATGTTCGAGCAATAGCCATTGCTCAACTGAAGGCTTCATTAAACGGCCAAATTTGGCCGCGACGTGCCCCATCGACATAAACTTTTCCATGGAAAGCCGATCTTCCAACTGCTTGTTCATTGGGCATCCTACGCAAACAAGCGTCTCATCGAAGAGCTTCGCTTTGGGATGGATGTTCGGCATCAGCAAATCCGGCAGAATCAGAAAATCAACGTCGCCCCGGCGCAGAAGCTCGTCAGGATCGTCATCAAGGGGCAACAGTTCAAAGGTCACACGGGGCGCCTCCCGCGCAATTCGCTTTATCACCTTCTCCATGAATATCAGTGTCATGAAGTCGGACAGGATAATTCTGAATCGACGATCGGACTCCGCGGGTTTGATCGGATCCCAGGCGATAACAGAGAGTTGGATGTGGAGCAGGGTGTCTCGAACAGCAGGCGCAAGTGCTTCGGCACGGGGTGTCAAAATGAGTTCGCGCCCTTGCATCACGAAGAGATCATCATGGAAATAATTTCGGAGACGGGCGATAGCTGCACTCATTGCCGGTTGACTGAGGTTGATGCGCCGGGCTGCGGCAGTTAATTGCCGCTCGGTCATCAGAGCGTCGAGCGCTACAAGCAGGTTTAAGTCCAAGCCTCTGAATCGCATCCGATATCCATCTCCTAGATGCCTCATATCCAAACAATAGATTTTACCGATATCATCTCATCGAACTAGAAGACCCACTATCCTGCAGAAATCGGGCCGGTCAAGGAGGGCTGCTGTGCATTGGTGGGCCAAGCCAGCTCCACAGCCCAAAGCAGCGGTCCCGTGCGTTGGATTGCTGCTGTTTATGGTTGTTTCCTTTGGTCAAACAACAATTGGAGCGCTGCATGTCTTCCGGGGTGCATTGGAAATTACATTGGGAAACTGAGTTGGCTTCCTCCGACCACGAGGAGCTGGCATCATTCTTTCGAAATACCTATGGCCCAACCGGGAAGTTTAACGCCAAACCCTTCGAGGATGGTCGTAGCTGGGCCGGCGCACGGCCTGAGCTTCGCGCCATTGCCTACGATTCCAAGGGAATAGCCGGTCATCTAGGGTTGTTACGGCGTTTCATCAGAGTGGGTGAGACAGAAGTACTTGTGGCTGAGTTGGGGTTATATGGTGTTCGACCGGATTTAGAAAAATTGGGCATCGCTCACTCCATTCGAGCCATGGCTCCGGTCGTGGACGACCTTGGCGTGCCTTTCGCATTCGGAACTGTGCGATACGCGATGCGAAATCACATCGAGAGATTCTGCAGGGATGGCGCGGCAAATATCGTGTCCGGCATTCGAGTAGAGTCTACCCTTGCGGATGTCTATCGTGACTGCCCGGCCACTCGAACCGAAGACGTTTTAGTTGTTGTAGTGCCGGTTGGGCGCACAATGAGCGACTGGCCGTCGGGGTCCCTGATACAGCGACGCGGGCCGGAACTATGAAGAACCTCAATATCATAGATAGTGTGGACGTGGATGCTGGTGCCGACGATCCGTGCGTCTACCTGACGTTCGATGACGGTCCCAACCCATTTTGCACACCACATATTTTGGATGTCCTGGCACAGCACGCCGTCTCAGCAACTTTTTTTGTCATTGGTGCGAACGCGGAAGTACATCCAGGCCTTGTTCAACGTATTGTTTCGGAAGGCCACGGTGTGGCCAATCACACGATGACGCATCCCGATCTGGCCACCTGCAGCCGGCCACAGGTGGAACGTGAAATAGATGAAGCAAATAGGGCCATTATCTCCGCATGCCCTGGCGCTTCCATCCGCCACATTCGAGCTCCCTATGGCAAGTGGACGGAAGAAGCTCTCGTCAAATCGGCAAGCTTAGGTTTAGCCCCCGTACATTGGTCAGTTGACCCTCGAGACTGGTCTTGCCCGGGCGTCGACGCCATCGTTGACCGCGTGCTTGCAGCTGCCAAACCCGGATCCATCGTGCTTCTGCACGATGGATGCCCCCCCGGTGCTGCGGACCCGGCCAAGCTTCCAACGCTGCGTGATCAAACGCTTGCAGCCATATCCGCAATCATCAAATCACTGCGTAGCCGTGGACTGACGATCCGTTCACTTCCCTAGCATTGATCAACACACGAGATACTATGACCTTGCTTGAAACAATCGGTATCGCAGCCGTCACGCTTCATGCGCTGTTATCGGCAATCTATAAAAGTATGCAGGCTTTCTATGCGCGCAAAGCCAGCGGCTCACAGCCGCGCTCAAAGGACATTGATCCTGCCGCTTTGCCCAGCGTAGACATCATTGTCCCATGCTTCAACGAAGATCCGGCCATTCTTTCGGCCTGCCTCTCCTCGTTGGCGGGGCAGGACTATGGCGGCAAACTTCGAATATATATGGTTGATGACGGCTCCTGCAATCGTGAGGCAATCTTGCCTGTTCACGACTTCTACACGTCGGATCCGAGGTTCGAATTCCTGCTGCTGTCGAAGAATGTCGGAAAGCGCAAAGCACAGATCGCTGCAATAGAACGGTCATGTGGAGACCTGATCTTAAATGTGGATTCGGACACTTCCATCGCCTCAGACGTCGTGACTCTGCTCGTCGAAAAAATGCGCGGCTCTGACGTTGGCGCCGCCATGGGCCAATTGAAAGCGAGCAATCGCGACAAAAATTTGCTGACGCGCTTGATTGACATGGAATACTGGTTAGCCTGTAACGACGAACGCGCCGCCCAGGCTCGGTTTGGCGCGGTTATGTGTTGCTGCGGCCCGTGCGCTATGTACCGCCGGTCCGCACTTCTCTTGCTTCTTGATCAGTATCAAACGCAACTTTATCGCGGCAAACCAAGTGACTTTGGCGAGGATCGCCATTTAACGATCCTAATGCTAAGTGCAGGATTCAGAACGGAATACGTTCCCGAGGCAATAGCGAAAACTGTCGTACCAGACCGCATGGGGTCCTACCTACGTCAGCAACTACGTTGGGCACGCAGCACCTTCCGTGACACCTTACTCGCTTTGCCTCTTCTGCCTAGCCACAACCGCTTTTTGACATTGGATGCCATTCACCAGAACATCGGACCATTGCTTTTGGCAGTGTCTTCAGCCACCGGCATAACCCAATTCATCTTAACAGCAACGGTGCCAGGATGGACGATCATCATCATCGCGTCGATGACGATGGTGCGATGTTCAGTCGCCGCCTACCGCGCGCGCCAAATCCGATTTCTGGCATTCTCGCTTCACACGCTAATAAACCTGTTCATGTTGATCCCTTTGAAGGGCTTTGCCCTGCTCACGCTCTCCAACAGCGACTGGCTGTCTCGCGGTTCGACGACCGACGGACCGGCGATTGCCGAAAGTAACGCCGCTTCGAATGAAGCTGAGATCGTGGCCTCAGAATCCCCTTTTGGGGGCGGTACTTCGTGGCGCTTTCGGAGGTAGGTATGGGCGAGAACATGGAACGTGAAATGTTGAGACCGAAGACTATAGCAATGGATCAAAACTCTGCCTCCGCTCGATCCAATCCTGAGCGCGAAATCAAGACGGGCCGTCTTGAACCGGCGTCCAACTCTGCGCCTACCATGGCGATCGATCTTCAGGCCGTTACTATGATCTACCGTGACAAAACTGTCGTCGATTCCTTGTCGTTCGGCGTGAAAGCTGGAGAGTGCTTCGGGTTGCTAGGACCAAACGGTGCAGGCAAAAGCACGATTACGCGTATGTTGCTTGGGATGGCGACACCGAGCGCGGGAAAGATATCTGTACTTGGGCTGCCGGTGCCAGGGAAGGCTCGTTTAGCGCGAGCGAGCATCGGGGTAGTGTCGCAGTTCGACAATTTGGACATGGAGTTCACCGTTCGCGAGAATCTATTGGTCTTTGGTCGTTACTTCCAAATGAGTACCCGCGCGATCGAAAAGCTCATCCCATCGCTTTTGGAATTTGCACAGCTTGAGGCCAAAGCCGACGTGCGCGTATCAGACTTGTCGGGCGGCATGAAGCGCCGATTGACGTTGGCGCGAGCACTCGTAAATGATCCGCAACTGTTGATACTGGACGAGCCAACCACTGGCCTCGATCCGCCCGCCCGCCACCAGATATGGGAGCGGCTGCGCTCCCTACTTATTCGCGGCAAGACCATCCTTTTGACAACGCATATGATGGACGAAGCCGAGCGGATGTGTGACCGGTTGTGCGTGCTCGAAGGTGGGCGCATGATCGCCGAAGGCCCGCCTCTCTCCCTGATTGAAGATATAATCGGTTGCCCGGTTATTGAGGTTTACGGGGGCAATCCTGACGAACTCAGTTTGATAGTCAGACCACATGTCGACAGGATCGAGACTAGTGGAGAGACGCTGTTCTGTTACACAGTTAATTCCGACCAGGTCCGCGCCAAGCTGCGGGAATTTCCCAGTCTGCGCCTGCTTGAACGGCCGGCCAATCTGGAAGACGTTTTTTTGCGGCTGACAGGACGCGAGATGGAGAAGTAGCGATGAGTAGAGTTTCTACAGAGGCACTTCCGTCGGGATTGCTGAATTGGGTCGCGGTCTGGCGGCGAAACTTTCTGGCATGGAAGAAAGTAGCTCCAGCATCACTTCTGGGTAATCTTGCCGATCCCATGATTTACATTTTTGGATTAGGGTCAGGACTCGGCGTGATGTTGGGCAATGTCGGCGGCGTTTCCTATTCTGCATTTCTGGCGGCCGGGATGGTCGCAACGAGCGCGATGACCGCATCTACTTTTGAAACGATTTACGCTACGTTTGCTCGGATGCGAGATCACCGCACTTGGGAGGCAATGCTATACACCAAACTTACGCTTGGAGATATCGTACTGGGGGAAATGGCGTGGGCGGCAACGAAGGCGTCTTTAGCAGGCACGGCGATTGGTATTGTGACAGCCACGCTAGCTTATTCGGAATGGGACTCCCTGATCTATGTTTTTCCAGTCATAGCGCTGACGGGCCTTGCCTTCGCGAGCTTATCGATGGTTGTGGCGGCACTGGCCCCCAGTTACGACTATCTGGTTTTTTATCAGTCGCTTGTCATTACCCCGATGTTGGTCCTGTCGGGATCCGTCTTCCCAGTTGAACAGCTCTCACCCATGCTTCAGCGAATAACGCACCTCCTGCCACTTGCACATTCGATCGACCTCATTCGTCCGGCAATGCTTGGTCATCCCGTTCCAGATATCACGCTGCATCTTGGAGCTCTTTGCCTTTACATTGTGCTGCCCTTTTTCGTGTCGATCGCGTTGCTGCGTCGTCGCCTAACCCAATAGCCGCAAACGGGTGGAACTATGAAAGTACTGACTCTCGAATGGGGCTGTGGGTTTCTACGTTCATAGAGACTGAAGATGCGTTCGCCGTGCATTCGGTTAGCCTAGGGTGAGATTCTCTTCGGAATATACAGCGCTAGTAGATATCGAGGGGAACTGAATGGTCCGTAACCATACGGGGAAGCTTGCAATTACCCATAAGTAGCGGAGTCGGTTACGAAAAGTTTTCGCCGAAATCCTGAATCGAAAGAACCACTTGTAATTCTGTGTGGAGCACCTGGTTCGTAAGCGGTGTCTTCCTGCCACATTGACCAAGCGCGGTAGGCCGTTCCGAAAACTACCGTTGCAACATCAACAGCAACAAAGCGCCAAAAGCAGACCAATTCTTTTTCAATTTAATCAGATGCTCTCGATAGGCTCACAAGAAGCTTTCGGAGATCAAAATGGATATAGGTGACTTCAAAACCTATGCACTCGCAGCGGTCCCGATCATCCTTTTCAGCGCTCCGCTCACCTACTGGCAACTCGCAAAAGACCGTTTCAGAGCCGACCAGACGTGGCTCATGGTAAAACTGCTGCTCATAGATTTAGCGATGATGGCATTCGGCGGATGCTATTGGGGCGACGTTTGCACCTCCAGCGATTTCGTAAAGGGGCTTGCCGCGATGGTAGGGCTTACCGGATTGTTCATCTCTTTCCTGCTCGTACCGGTACTTGGCGGCGGGCTTGCTGGACAAGGATTGGGGTGGGCAGTTTGGCGCATGGCCAACCGATCACGAACGTGACGTCCGCTTCAGGAAAAAAAGCGGACTTCAGCCGTTTGTGTGTTTCGGCGTGGAATATTGGCTCTGACGCATATTTGACGCGGTTTTCTCATGTCGCGCCGATCAGGCGGGCTTGAAGCAGATCAAGCTTTCCGCGACCAGTACATCTGGCGCTTCACCAGCTTGAGCTTGGTAATCTGCCCCTCAGTTTGTCCGTTGGACCACGGTGAGACGATCGCTGCTCGGACTGCCTTTATGTCTTTCGCAACGCCATTGCCAAAGGAGGTAACCAGACTTTCGCGAGCGCGGTCGATCCACGGCGCGAGCTCGTTTTCCGCCTTGCGCCGGATCATGCGATGGAAGTCGGCGATGATGTCGCGAGCTTTAACCAGCAAGGGAATACCGCCTTCTATTGCAGCGATGGTGACGGTCTCGGATTTCGTCAGATTGTCTCTGCTAGTTGTCAAAAGGCGGGCGATCGTTCGGGCAGAGGGAATGCGGTTCAACGTTTCCGCATCTGCCTTGTCGGCCCGCTTCCGTCGTGTTGCCCATTCACTCACGACCCGACGCGAACCACGAAAGCCCTGTGTTCTCAACCGCCGCCATAGCTCAGTAGCGTTCCGCTTGCCAGCAGCCCATTGAGCGTCTAGCCATTCGAGATAGGTCTCCAACGAGTTTTCTCTCGACCGAAAGACGTCATTGCGTTGTCCCCTGAGCACTTGGCGGACCAAGCCGCGGCTATGATCAGTACGGCGCACGATTTCCTTGATCGTGACACCGTCCCCTGCGAGCGCCATGATCGCCGCATTGGTCTGTTCGCGCCTGAGATAGCCTTCGTATTGCAGGCGCTCGGCCGCGGTCAGCCGCTTGGGATTGATGCGCGTTGCACCGAGTGTCTTGCGAATTTGCCGCATCGATTTGCGGACGGTGTCCAGGAATGCACGGCTGGCATTTTCCATCAGATGCCATCGATCAGCGATCTGCACTGCATCGGGCAACGCCTTTGCTGCCGCCAGCCCGTAAGCGCCGCCGCGGTCACGAGCAATAATCTGAATTTGGGGATTTCCCCGCAACCAGGCCTCTGCCGTCGCTGGCTCACGGTCCGGTAGCAGCCGGATTGGCCGCCGACGCTCCAGGTCACACACGATCGTGCCATAGCGATGATTGCGCCGCCAGGCCCAGTCATCGATGCCGATCACCGAGGGTGGGATCGATGGCGGTAACCCTTGCCTGCGGATAACTCGTAGCAAGGTGTCGTTACTTACGGGAAGCATCAGCCGCTGGGCAAAACGCGCCGCCGGGCGTCCTCCAAGTGCAAGCGCTAAATGGTGGACGAGATGCTCGAGACGCCCGGTTCGTCTGGCATAGGGAGGTAGCACATCGCCGAACCGCTCGGAGAATATTTGCCTGCCGCAGAGCACCGCGCCACAGGTGAACCTCCGTGTGCGGACGAGAAGTCGGACACGCTTTCCCGAAAGGGGGAGGTCCGCGACCTGGCGGCAATAGCGGCTTCTAACTGTTCGCGATATTCGTCCGCATGCCGGACATGACGCAGTAGCGCCGGCTCGGGAAAGCAAGATGCAGGTCTCATCGTCAATGTGGGTGATGCGTTCGGCGATGAAACCAGCCGGTACCAAATCAGAGGGGCGAAACTTGGTGCTCATCAGGCTGATTCCTTTGTGGAAACCAGCAAGGCAGCATCGTCACAACTGCATCAAAACTGAGTCAGAGCCAAATTTGCACGCCGGAACACAACCAATGACGGTGGCGGCATAACCGAGGCGGAAATCCACTTAGCAAAACGCCCGAAACTGTTCAGACAAACCGAGCCAGCTCTATCGCTACCCCGACGAGTTGCCGCGCTGCGGCAAACTGTCGAAGCTCGGCGAGGATATTACCGAGACCCCTGTGGTTATCCCGCGTCAGTGGAAGGTCATCCAGACAGTGCGGAAGAAGTTCACCTACCGCGAGTGCGAGAAGATTGCGCAGCCGCCAGCACCCTTCCATGTGACGCCCCCGCGGCTTCGCCGGGCCGAACCTGTTGGCGATGATCCTGCCGATGCACAAAGATCTCGGCCGGCATATCGTATGGTCGTCGCGCGTGTGCGACAATGCACACGACTTTTGTCGCCTCCACGACATTTTCCGAATTGGTCCGACGTCAGTTCAATCCATGTTTGCCTTTGAAATTGAAGTCAAATCCGCATTTCCTCGATTCAGGTCGCGACTTGGCACGGTTCTTGCGCCTCCCTATGTGGTGGCGGAAGCTGCCGGCAATTATTGACGGGACAGGGCGACGTTCCATAGGGAAGGCAAGAAGCATGGCAGGTTTGCGTCAAATCGCATTCTACGGAAAAGGCGGGATCGGTAAATCGACCACTTCCCAAAATACGCTCGCGGCGATGGTCGAACTGGGGCAGAGGATCCTCATCGTCGGCTGCGACCCAAAGGCCGATTCAACACGCCTTATCCTGAACGCGAAGGCGCAGGATACTGTTCTTCATCTTGCGGCAACAAAAGGTTCGGTTGAAGACTTGGAACTCCAGGATGTGCTCAAACTGGGGTACAAAGGCATTCGATGTGTGGAGTCCGGTGGTCCGGAACCCGGCGTCGGCTGCGCTGGCCGCGGTGTTATTACGTCTATCAACTTTCTGGAGGAGAACGGCGCATATGATGATGTGGACTATGTCTCCTATGACGTACTGGGCGATGTGGTGTGTGGCGGCTTTGCGATGCCAATTCGGGAAAACAAGGCCCAAGAAATCTACATCGTGATGTCCGGAGAGATGATGGCACTCTACGCTGCCAACAATATCGCCAGAGGCATCCTTAAGTATGCGACGGTCGGCAGCGTGCGCCTAGGTGGCCTGATTTGTAATGAACGTCAGACTGACCGTGAACTGGATCTTGCCGAAGCACTCGCTGCGAGGCTGAATTCAAAGCTCATTCACTTTGTGCCACGCGACAACATCGTGCAGCACGCCGAGCTTAGAAAGATGACGGTGATCCAATATGCCCCAGAATCCCAACAGGCTGGGGAGTACCGAAAGTTGGCTGAGAAAATTCACGCCAACTCGGGCCAAGGGACAATTCCGACTCCGATCACGATGGAAGAGTTGGAGGACATGTTGCTCGACTTCGGAATCATGAAGACAGATGAGCAGATGCTCGCGGAACTTCAGGCCAAGGACGCGAACGCGCCGCTTTCTAGTCGCTGACTCCTTCCGACGAGGTTTGCGCAGTTGATCCCTGCGCGTCGAAACGGATGGCGGCTCGCTCGCGAGGCGCCACTATCATCTTGGAAGCAAGGCAGGATCGAATGAGCGCGAACTACGAAAATGACAGCGCCTTTCACGCGAAGGTGATAGAGGATGTGCTGTCTGGACATCACGATAGGACGGCCAAACGCCGTAACAAGCATCTCAATGTGGCAACGGGTGAAGATGCGAGCAGCCTGGGCAACTCCTCAACGCCCCGATCCGACGTGAAGTCGAACGTTAAATCAATTCCTGGAGTGATGACCATCCGCGGCTGCGCCTATGCAGGCTCAAAGGGTGTCGTTTGGGGCCCGATCAAGGACATGGTCCACATCTCGCATGGACCGGTTGGGTGCGGTCAGTATTCGTGGTCGCAGCGCCGCAACTACTATATGGGTCAAACAGGAATCGATACCTTTGTCACCATGCAATTTACTTCGGACTTTCAAGAGAAGGATATCGTTTTTGGCGGCGACAAAAAACTGGAAAAGGTTATCGATGAGATCGAAGAACTGTTTCCGCTGAACAACGGCGTTACAATACAATCCGAATGCCCGATCGGCCTGATCGGCGACGACATCGAGGCTGTATCTCGGAAGAAGGCAGCAGAATACAAAAAAACGATTGTGCCGGTGCGTTGCGAGGGCTTTCGTGGTGTTTCCCAGTCTCTCGGCCACCACATCGCCAACGATGCTATACGAGATTGGATCTTCGACAAGAAGAACCCGGATTTTACGCCCGGTGCCTTCGACGTTAACGTCATAGGCGATTACAACATAGGTGGTGACGCATGGGCATCGCGCCTTTTACTCGAGGAGGTCGGCCTGCGAGTGATCGGTAACTGGTCTGGAGATGCCACGCTCGCTGAAATAGAGCGCGCACCGAAAGCCAAGCTAAACCTAATCCACTGCTACCGCTCGATGAATTACATATCACGGCACATGGAAGAGAAGTACGACGTCCCTTGGATGGAGTACAATTTTTTTGGTCCAACTCAGATCGCGACCTCGCTACGCGCCATAGCCAAGCACTTTGGGCCTCAGATCGAGGATACGACGGAAAAAGTAATCGCCAAGCATCAACCTTTCATCGATGCTGTGACGGACAGGTACGGTCCGCGCCTCAATGGCAAAAGGGTGATGCTCTACGTCGGCGGCTTGCGCCCCCGTCACGTCATTACTGCCTATGAGGATCTCGGGATGCAGGTCGTCGGCACAGGCTACGAATTCGGTCACGGTGATGATTATCAGCGAACCAGTCATTATACCAAAAAGGGCACTCTGATCTACGACGATCTCAATGGTTACGAACTTGAGAAATTCATCGATGCGATCTGCCCTGACCTGGTCGGCTCGGGTATCAAGGAAAAATACACGGTACAGAAGATGGGCATACCGTTCCGTCAGATGCATTCGTGGGATTATTCCGGCCCGTATCACGGCTATGATGGCTTTGCGATTTTCGCCCGCGACATGGATCTCGCAATAAACAACCCGGTATGGGGCCTCTACGAGGCACCTTGGAAAAAGGCTACGGCACCCTCAGCGGTCGCAGCCGAATAGTCCCCCCTCTGTTCGTAGCCAGAAACTGCTAAAACGTGAAGTGCTTGAGGATAGGTAGGCCTCCGCGCAACGGTACGGCCGTTGAGAAAGGTGACGCCATGACGCGACCAGCCGAAAAAATCCTGGATCATGCTGCCCTGTTCCGCGAACCCGAATACAGGAAGATGTTGGGCGAGAAGAAGATAAACTTCGAATCGCCTCACCTGGACCAAGTCGCTTCGGATCAACGTGACTTCACCAAGACGTGGAAATATCGCGATAAAAATCTGGCTCGCGAAGCGCTCGTCGTTAACCCCGCCAAGGCGTGCCAGCCGTTAGGCGCGGTTTTCGCGGCCGCCGGCTTTGAGCGGACAATGTCTTTTGTACATGGAAGTCAGGGCTGCGCCGCCTACTATCGATCGCATCTGTCGCGCCATTTCAAGGAACCGTCCTCGCTGGTGTCCTCGTCAATGACTGAAGATGCAGCTGTATTCGGCGGCTTGAAAAATATGGTCGACGGTCTTGCCAACGCTTACAAACTCTACGACCCGAAGATGATCGCAGTCTCGACCTCCTGTATGGCGGAGGTGATTGGCGACGATTTACATGGTTTCATCGAGAATGCCAGGAACGAAGGATCCGTACCAGCGGATTTCGACGTGCCGTACGCACACACGCCGGCCTTCGTCGGAAGCCATGTGGATGGTTATGACAGCATGGTCAAAGGTGTACTGGAGCATTTTTGGGCCGGGAAAGAGCGCAGCGAAAACCCATATTCTATCAATATTATCCCAGGTTTCGATGGCTTTTGTGTCGGCAACATACGCGAACTAAAGCGACTGCTCACTTTGATGGACGTGTCCTATGCATTTATTTCGGATGCCTCCGATCAATTCGATACACCATCCGATGGTGAGTTCCGCATGTATGATGGAGGCACAAAGCTCGATGATGTGAAGGCGGCGCTCAACTCCGGCACGACGGTGTCGTTGCAGCACTATAATACTCGCAGGACCCTTGAATATTGCAAAGAAGTTGGACAGGAGACGGCTTCCTTCCACTATCCTCTCGGTGTCCAAGGGACTGACGAATTTCTGATGAAGATATCCGAGATATCCGGAAAGACCATTTCCGAAACCATCCGGCTGGAGAGAGGCCGGTTGATCGATGCCATGGCAGACAGCCAGTCGTGGCTACACGGAAAGAAGTACGCCATCTATGGCGACCCCGACTTTGTTTATGCCATCGCACGTTTCATTATGGAGACTGGCGGCGAACCCACCCACTGTTTGGCCACCAATGGCACGTTGGCGTGGGAAAGCGAGATGAAGGAATTACTCGCATCGTCGCCCTTCGGCGAAGATGCGCAGGTTTGGGCTGGCAAGGATCTGTGGGCAATGAGATCCCTGTTGTTCACCGAACCGGTTGATCTACTGATCGGCAATTCCTATGGAAAATACCTTGAGCGGGATGCCGAGACTCCATTGATCCGACTGACGTTTCCAATCTTCGACCGGCACCACCACCACCGGTTTCCTCTCATGGGATATGTTGGAGGTCTGCGTGTCCTAACGGCTATCCTCGACAAGATCTTCGACAAGCTGGATCATGAGACGATGAAGCTAGGTGCGACTGACTTTTCTTACGACCTTACCCGATAGGAGGAACGGCCGGTCTGGGGGCCGGCTCTCTGTTCATCGATTTCAAGGCAACCCAATGCTCTCAGTCAACTCGACACCTCAGGATTCCCTCAGCCAGCCCCTGCGCAAGATAAGCGGCGGCAATGGTGCCAAAAGGCCGATCAACCTAGGAGCCGCCGCGGGCTGCGCGTTTGACGGCGCCAAAGTAGTGTTACAGCCTATTTCCGACGTAGCCCATCTAGTACATGCGCCGTTGGCCTGCGAGGGCAATTCTTGGGACAATCGTGGGGCAGCATCGTCAGGTTCTAGGCTTTGGCGGACAAGCTTCACGACGGATTTAACTGAACTCGAAATATTGATGGGACACAGCGAGCGGAAGCTCTTCGAAGCCATCTGCGAGATCAAAAAAGACCACGCACCGGCAGCGATCTTTGTCTATGCAACTTGCGTCCCTGCAATGATCGGCGACGACATTGTGGCGGTATGTCGTTCCGCAACGGAAGAATTCGCCATTCCGGTGGTGCCGGTCAACGCGCCTGGCTTTCTCGGTGCGAAGAAGCTCGGCAATAGGCTCGCTGGCCAGGCGTTGTTTGACCATGTCATTGGCACAGTGGAGCCTGAGGACTGCGGACCTCACGACATCAATATCCTAGGCGAATTCAATATTTCCGGCGAATTCTGGCTCGTGAAGCCGCTCTTGGACACACTCGGCATCCGCGTTCGCGCCTGCATTCCTGGCGACGCCCGCTATTTGCAGGTCGCCTCTGCTCACCGCGCGCGTGCGACTATGGTGGTCTGTTCGTCCGCCCTCATCAATCTTGCTCAAAAAATGGAGGAGCGCTGGGATATTCCCTTTTTTGAAGGCTCCTTCTATGGCATCTCTGGCACGTCGAACGCACTCCGGCGGATCGCTGGCCTGTTAGTCGAGAACGGCGCCGACGCCGAACTTCTCGATCGCGCGGAAGCGCTTATCTCGGTAGAAGAAAACAGAGCATGGAAACGGCTGGAAATATACCGGGCTGGGCTCAAGGGCAAGCGCGTCCTGCTCAACACCGGCGGGGTGAAATCTTGGTCGTTGGTCCATGCGCTGTTGGAGATCGGCATGGAGATCGTGGCGACATCGGTCAAAAAATCTACCGATGACGATAGAGGTCGTATCAAGCAGGTTCTGAAAGAGGAGTGCCATCTGCATGACTCGATTGCCCCGAGCAGACTCTACTCGACGCTCACAGGAGGCAAAGCGGACATCATGCTGTCGGGCGGTCGTACGCAATTCATCGCTCTTGAGGCAAAGGTGCCGTGGCTCGACATTAACCAGGAGCGGCGTCACGCTTATGCGGGCTATGAGGGAATGTTGCAGCTAGTGCGTCAGACCTACCTGGCAATCCACAACCCCATTTGGACAGAACTACGCGAACCGGCACCATGGGAGCAGCATCGGGATGCAAACATCAGGGAGCATGGCGAGCGCGAACCTGACCAAATCCCCCTTCAGTTCGGGCATTGAGGGCGGTTGAGATCCCCAAATGGTCAATATCTTTTCCCAAACAAAAGCTGCGGCAATCAACCCACTGAAATCGTCTCAGCCGCTGGGGGCTGCCTTGGCGTTTCTTGGCATCGATCGTGCGATCCCCTTGATCCACGGCAGCCAAGGGTGTGCAAGCTTTGGGCTCGTGCTACTCGGAAGACATTTCAGCGAGACGATCCCTCTGCGCACTACAGCGATGGACGAAATCGTAACGGTTCTCGGCGGCGCGAAACGTCTTGAAGAAGCAATCCTCACTTTAAAGCCACGCGTCAAACCGCAACTTATCGGGATATGCACCTCCGCCCTGGTTGAGACTCGAGATGACGACATCGCCGGTGAACTCTTGAAAATGAAGGGCGAGCGGGCCGCGGAGCTAAGTGGCACCGAGGTGGTGCTCGCCAGTTCGCCGGATTTCGCTGGAGCAATGGAGGAGGGCTGGTCCACGGCGGTTACCGCTCTTATCGAGGAGATTACGCTGCCCGGCGAACACCCACGCGATGCCACAAAAATTGCAGTCTTGCCAGGGTCGAACCTAACGGTTGCTGATCTCGAGCATTTGCGCGAGACAATAGAGCATTTCGGGTTAAACCCGATAATTTTGCCTGATCTGTCGGATTCGCTCGGCGGCATCATACCGGAGCAATGGGTTGCGACAACGTATGGCGGTACGAAAGTTGACGAAATTCGCCACCTCGGTTCGGCCATCCGGTGCATCGCCATCGGGGAACAAATGAGGCGACCGGCTGAAGCGTTGAAGCGAATAACAGGCGTCCCTTACGTGCTGCACGGATCCCTCACGGGCCTAAAGAACGCCGATCGATTCATCAGTCTACTCGCCGAGATTTCGTCAGAAGAAGCACCGCTGAGCATTCGGCGTCGCCGCATGCAATTGCAGGACGCGATGCTCGACGGGCACTTTCACCTAACCGGCAAAAGAATAGCAATTGGCTCCGATCCGGATCAGTTGGTCCAGTTTATTGACTTCTTCACCGGGATGGGGGCGGAAGTAACCGTAGCTGTCTCCACGACTGGGATGTCCAAAGCACTTCAATCAGTTTCGCTCGAAACCATACATATCGGCGATCTTTGGAATCTTGAACACCTTGCTGCTGGGGCCGACCTTCTCGTTACTCATTCGCACGGCCGACAAGCAGCAGATCGGCTCAACATTCCGCTGATGCGCGTCGGCTTTCCCGTCTTCGACCGCTTGGGCAACCAACACAAACTCACGATCCTCTATCAGGGAACGCGCGACCTGATCTACGAGGCTGCCAATATCATTCAGGCGAGCCAACACCAGCCAAACCCTGGGAGAACTGATTCGCCCCTGAATATGGAAGTGTAAGATGAGCTCCATTCGTCGTCTCTCGCTTGTCGACAAACGACTGCGGGAAATAGGGGCGGAGCGGCCTGCAGGTACCTTGCGGCTTGCGATCGCCACTCAAGACATGAAAAGGCTGAATGGCCATTTCGGATCCGCCGAACGATTTGCGATCTACGATGTGACGCCAGATTCTGCTCAGTTTCATAGGAGCTGTTGTATTCGAAAATCTGTCTGATGAGTTGACCGGTCAACGAACACCGCATCACGAGCGCCTGGCCGCAAAAATCGCGGTTCTGTCCACGTGCCAGCTTTTCTTTTGTATTGGTATTGGCGGACCTTCGGCGGCGAGAGTTATTTCGGCGAATATCCACCCGATCAAGCTGCCGCGGCCTGAAGGAATAGGGGCGTTGCTGGCTCGTGTTCAGAGTAGGTTGAAAGCAGGCCCTCCACCATGGCTCCGTAGGGCCAAAGCGCAGGCAGGTGCAACGGGAAAGAAAGCGAGCTTGGACGACAAAGGCTGACGATGGCGAGCTTTGAAGTTCGAACAGTTATACCTCGTGCCAATGAGGAAACTGCGGTCAAGACGTCCACTGTCTCGTGCGGCTGATGCGAGCAAGGGAATCTCTGAATGATTCCGCAAAAAACCTCTCAGCCACGCGGACCACATCGGGTCGAGTTGCAGTCCAGATATGTTCCAGCTTTGCTGTTTGGGACATTGCTCGAGGAGAATACATTGCTTTGGAGTAATCGAAATGAACGGTTCAGGCTTCACCCGCGACGGCTGCAGTTGGATTCCGGAATACCTAAACTTCGTCGATCCTGGGACGTGCATCGGCTGCGGGCGTTGCTTTAAGGTCTGCTCGCGTGAGGTCATGCACCTTTACGGGATTAATGACGCAGATCAGATACTTGGCGTCTGCCGCGGAGCGGAGGAAGATTTCGACGGAGAACTCACTCGCGTAATTATGGCGGTTGACTATCCCGGTCGCTGTATCGGCTGCGGAGCCTGCGCCCGCGTCTGTCCCAAGAATTGCCAGGTCCATGTAAGGGCTGACCTATTGCTGAGTGAACCTGATAAATAATCCCTGTCTGCGGGGTATTTCATATTCGTTGCACCGGTCGCTGCGTGCAAAGCGATCGTCACGGCAAACGGCAGGTCTCGTCTTAAGTTGGTGTCGTTTCGCAACGCCTTTTCGATGACACGGGGTCATGATCCTAGGCTGAGGGCGCCCGTGCTCTTCGATGTGACATCAGACGGGGACGTCGCGACGCACGCGCCGTGCGCAATCCGACAACGAATGCCATCCGTATAAACTGAGAGCAGTGGAGCCCATATGGATACCTGTACAACGTTCGCTTGTGGGACGATTTATATCTAGAAGTTGTGGCTAGATGACACGCCGTGACGGAGCTTGGAGAAGCCTATCATGCACATCGTAGTTTGTATCAAGCAGGTGCCGGACTCTACCCAGATCCGTGTCCACCCGGTGACGAACACAATCATGCGCCAAGGCGTGCCCACCATAATCAACCCCTACGACCTCTTTGCACTTGAGGAGGCGCTCAGGTTGCGCGACCTCTTTGCGCTTGAGGAGGCGCGCTGGTTGCGTGACCCCAGTCGTGGAAAGGTAACCGTTGTCACCATGGGCCCGCCGATGGCAGCGCAAGCGCTGCGCAAAGCGCTTACATACGGGGCAGACCGCGCGGTACTCGTAACGGATCGCCGTTTCGCAGGTTCCGACACGCTAGCAACGTCATTTGCTCTATCTTGCGCTATCGCGAAGATCGGTGAACGTTTCGGTCCTCCCGATATTATCTTTACGGGCAAACAAACCATCGACGGCGATACCGCCCAAGTCGGACCGGGAATCGCCAAGTGCCTGAATATCCAGCAACTGACCTATATCAAAAGGGTCACCCGCATCGATCATTTGCGGCGCTCAATTGACGTCGAGAGGTGTTTGGAGGGCGGGACACAGTTTATCGAGAGCAAAATGCCGTGCCTCATCACCATGTTGGACGGCCTCAACACTATTCGCCGCGGCTCTATCGATGAATCCTTGCGTGCCGCACGTTCTTCAATCCTGACGTGGGGTGTAGCAGATCTAGGCGTTAGGGACGTGGATAAATTCGGCTTGAAAGGATCGCCGACTGTCGTGAAGCGGGTATTTGCTCCTGCGCCGAGGGCGCAGAAATCCGTGCAACTCGGGACTGCTAACAAAACCGTGCGGCATGTCGCTGACGAGCTTGTGGCCTGGATATCCAGCCATCAACCGAAGTTGGCAGATGGGCCATTGTCCAAACCAGGTGCGTGAGCAGAAAGGGCCAATTGTGGTCACTCAAGATAAGGGCACACTGTCTCCCGCTACCGGCCGTGGTGGAATGATGATGAAGTTGCCAACACAGTTCCAGGATCATCGGCATGTCTGGGTTTACATTGAACTGGAGGAAAGTCAGGTCAATCCCGTCTCCATCGAATTGCTCGGCGAGGGCCGCAAGCTCGCTGACAAGCTAGGTGCTCAACTCGCCGGTGTCGTCATGGGTCCGCCGAAAGGCGGAGGCGGCGGCCCTGCCCTTGAAGAGGCCTTCGCCTATGGCGCCGATCTTGTCTACCTTGTTGAGTCCCAATTGCTGACCAATTATAGAAACGAGCCCTATACCAAGGCGCTGACAGACCTCGTCACCATACATAAACCCGAAATTCTACTTCTCGGTGCAACCACGCTCGGCCGCGACCTCGCAGGTTCCGTGGCAACAAGCTTGAAAACGGGCCTCACTGCCGATTGCACTGAACTGAACATCGATTCCGACGGATCTCTCGCCGCGACGCGCCCGACCTTCGGCGGTTCGCTATTGTGTACGATCTACACGCTCAGCTCTCGCCCACAAATGGCAACCGTGCGTCCTCGGGTGATGTCAATGCCTGAGCGACAAACCAAGCCAGTCGGGCGTATTATTCGGCATGAGCTTACAATGGTCGAGGAGGAGATTGCTACCAAAGTCATCGGTTTCCTTGCCGATAATCGATCCGACCGTCCGGATCTCGCCAAAGCTGACGTCGTGGTTGGATGTGGACTGGGGATCGGCGCGGCAATCAACCTGAAGCATGTGGGCGCCCTCGCAAGAACAATCGGTGGGGAGATGGGTTGTACACGTCCATTGGTCCAAAAGGGTTGGGCGTCCTCGTTTAGGCAGATTGGCCAAACGGGTGTGACGATCCGACCGAAACTGTACATAGCCGCCGGAATATCGGGCGCGGTCCAGCACCGTGTCGGCGCCGAGGGCGCCGATTTGATCATCGCGATTAACAATGATCCGCACGCGCCGATCTTTGATTTCGCCCATGTTGGGGTGGTGGCTGATGCACATCGGCTTTTGCCGGCACTGACAAAGGCGTTCTCTAGGCTAATGCCCTTGCGAGAGCGTCAACTTTGTGAACTGAGGGTGAAGGCCTATGAGTAGGGAGCGTTTTGATGCCATCGTCGTAGGAGCCGGCATGTCCGGTAACGCGGCTGCTTACACAATGGCTAGCCGGGGTTTGAAGGTGCTGCAGTTGGAGCGAGGAGAGTATCCGGGTTCCAAGAACGTCCAAGGGGCCATATTGTACGCCAACATGCTAGAGGGGATCGTTCCGAATTTTCGCGATGACGCGCCTCTTGAACGACATCTGGTCGAGCAGCGACTGTGGATTATGGACGACACCTCGCACAGTGGGATGCACTATCGGTCACATGACTTCAATGAGCAAAGAGCAAACCGCTACACCATCGTCCGCGTTCAGTTCGACAAGTGGTTCGCGGGCAAAGTGCGTGAGGCCGGCGGAACAATCCTATGTGAGACAACAGCAACGAAACTTGCTCGTGATTGCAGTGGCAACGTCATCGGCGTCCACACTGATAGGGCGGGGCGGCCAATTCTTGCGGATGTCGTGGTTCTCGCTGAAGGCGTGAATGGGGTGCTTGGAACGCGGATGGGTTTGCGCGACATGCCGAAGTCGCAAAACGTGGCTCTTGCGGTCAAGGAAATGCACTTCTTGCCGGAGCACGTGATCGCGGAGCGCTTCGGGCTGACGGGAGACCAGGGCTGCGTCATCGAAGCACTTGGAACAATCTCGCGGGGCATGGCCGGCCTAGGCTTCCTTTATACGAATCGAGATTCAATCTCCCTGGGGATCGGTTGCCTCGTCTCCGGGTTGGCTGAAAGTATGGAAAGTCCCCACACCGTTCTCAACGGCTTCAAGTGCCATCCCTCCATCAAGCCGCTGCTTGCAGGTTCAGAAGTAAAGGAATATGCCGCCCATCTCATTCCGGAGGGAGGCTTCAGAGCAATCCCCGAGTTGCATGGTGAAGGCTGGGTTGTTGTAGGCGATGCGGCACAGCTGAACAATGCAGTCCATAGGGAGGGCTCAAACCTGGCCATGACGTCTGGCCAAATCGCGGGGGAGGCAATTTGTACAATAAAGAACCAAGGGAGGCTTATGACTAAGGATAATCTTTCCCTGTATAAGAGTATGTTGGACAAGTCCTTTGTTATAAAAGATCTAATCAAGCACAAAGATGTGCCCGCCCTCTTGCATACCAATAGCCAAAGTTTGTTTTCAACCTATCCAAAGCTGCTATCGCAGGCAGCGCAGAGCTTTGTTCGAGTTGAAGGTTCGACAAAAATTGAAAAAGAAAAGGCAGCGATCGACGCCTTCATCAAGGCGCGGTCCCGTTGGGGCCTTGTAAGCGACGCCGTCCGCATCGCCCGTGCCTGGCGCTGAAGGAGAGTCGAAATGAGCGAAAGCAGCTTCGAGCCCATTGAGGAAAAGCTCTACTGGAACCGCTATCTCGTCGATGCCGGCCGGCCGCACATAAGAGTGCGCAGGCACCTCTCTCCAAGCGCTAGTCTGCGTGCCTTGACTAAGATCTGTCCAGCGAACTGCTACAGTTTTGACGACGCAGGGCAGGTTAAAGTTGTTACAGACGGTTGCTTGGAATGCGGCACATGCAGAGTGTTATGCGAAGCCACCGGTGAGATCGACTGGAATTACCCCAGGGGAGGGTTTGGGATCCTTTTCAAGTTCGGATGAGGTCTAGCGCAAAAAAATCGACCTTTCTAAACCGTAATTTGCAGTACCTGTGGATGCGATTATAATTCACTAGAGACGTGAGCAAAGCAATCCACGTTTAAGCGCAACCCAATTCCGGGCGCACAAAATCGCAATTGCCTTTATTTGACGGAGCAGGACTTGACCGAATCCCCGGGAAAGAACGAGTTCGGCCGGGACAAGCGGCTCATCGGAATCTATCGAATTTCTGACGAGTTGCTGGCATCCACTCGTCTCGAGGTTAGACTTAACAGTGTGCTGGATATTCTGTGTTCCGTTCTCCCGTGTCGAGAGAGCGCTATAGAGATCCCCGCCACCAACGGAGAGGTAGGGATATCCGCAAGTTCGAAGGCTGGTCGCGGCATACCATCCATGACTTCACGGTTTGTGGCTCCGCCAACGGTTAAAAAGATCATTGATACCGGTCGGCCGTCAGTCGTGGAGGCTAAGGAAAAGGCGAGGCTGTTCAAAACCTCGCTCCTACAATCGCCCGACAGCACCACCACCTTTATCGGTGTCCCAGTTAAAATCGAGAACAAGGTCATTGCGGCGCTGTGGGTTGATCTGGTCAACGACGGGCTAATTAGCTATAACTACCAAGAGGAATTGGCGTTCCTAACAGCAGTCGCCAATGTGGTGGGGACACTCCACCGGCTCCGATCCGGGGTCAGCAGCATCGAGCGGACAACTGCCGAGAATCAGAAAGCGGGGGAGAGAGAGAGTATATGCCTCTCCCACGCATCAGAAACTTGACTGGATCGTTGGAGAAAGCGTGGCGCTGAGGGAGGTCCTTGAGACCGTCAGAAAAATTGCGCCCACCAATTCGGCGGTGATGCTGAGGGGTGAGAGCGGTACCGGCAAAGAGGTATTCGCAAAAGCGATCCACGCGCTGTCGCCGCGTTCCAAGAAACCTTTCGTGGCATTGAACTGCGCCGCGTTGTCATCTGGTGTTCTAGAGTCGGAGCTGTTCGGACATGAAAAAGGTGCCTTCACCGGAGCTGTATCCGAGCGGGCAGGCCGTTTCGAATTAGCCGACGGCGGAACCTTGCTGCTGGATGAGATCGGCGAGATAACGCCCGATTTTCAGTCAAAACTATTACGGGTAATACAAGAAGGTGAATTCGAGAGAATGGGCGGAATAAAGACGCGAAAGGTCAACGTTCGACTGATATGCGCCACCAACAAACACCTTGAGGAAGCTGTTATGAACGGCAGCTTCAGATCCGACCTTTACTACCGGATCAATGTGATAACTGTTGCACTGCCGCCGCTTCGGGACCGCGCCGGCGATATCCCACTCCTGGCGAAACATCTTCTCGGCAAGTTCAACAAGGAGAACGATAGCGACCGAAATTTCAACCCGGATGCCCTCGATCTGTTGTCGAAATGCCCCTTCCCGGGCAACGTGCGAGAACTGGAAAACTGCGTTCGACGTACGGCGACCCTTGCACAGGAAAACAAGATCATGCCATCGGATTTCGCCTGTGCAAAGGATCAATGTTTTTCCAGCCGTCTTTGGAAAGGTGCGAACCCAGCGCCCCACTTTGATATCGTCACCAATGGCGACCCAGCCGCTTTTGAGTCGCCGGGAGAAAAAAATCGTATCGTGGAATATGGGCGGCTGATGACAGCATTGAAAAAGGCGGGAGGTAATCAGGCGAAGGCGTCTCGGATACTGGGCAAAACAACCAGGCAGATATCGTATGCCGTCCGCCAGCACGGTATAATTTTGAATGAATTATGACCACATTGCCGGAGATGTCGGCGCCCGTTTAGTCGCCTGGGCCATTCCCGCGAGCATCGATCATTCACCCACTTTGTCCCTCCACAGCAAAAATTTCACCACAAAGGTGATCTTATGGCAGCCGATCTTCGATCCTGCAGATACGTAGTGAAAGGCCACTCATATGACAATCGTTAAGGCAAGGAATGGAGATGACTTCGCAGACAGCGTCCTAAGTTCTCCCAAGCCTGCGCTTGTGTTCTTCACTTCTCTCAAATGCCGCCGCAACGAGCGCGATTGCCCCTCTGATTGAAGACATATCGGAGGAATTGGCCGATGAGATGACGGTCGTCGAACTGGATATTGACGAAAACCCAGAATTGGCAAATCGTTTCCGCGTAAGTGCGACCCCGACGCTGGCCATCTTCAATGAAGGCAAAATTCACTCGCGGGGCAAATATCATCGTGCAGTACAGCGATTGTGACGGCGGCTATCCGACGATCCAGGCGTAGTCATCTAAACTCAACGAGACATTTCGGAGAACCATCCAAAATGACCCGGCTCACCATGGCTGCAATCTTGCAGCTCAAAAACGTCCAGGCGCGCGGCACCCCCCAATTGAAGTCCCTCTACGAGTACCTCTCCTCGGAGCGTGGTCTCGAAAATGGGATCTCCAACACGGAGGCTCGCCTCGTCTACCGCATCAACGCCCTGCCCCTCCGCATCTTCGAACTCCAGCAGAATTTCGGCGCGAAGATCGACAAGAGCTCCGCGAGGAAGATCCGACCGGCCGTCCCTACTTCCGCTACTGCCTCGTCCTTCCGCGCGACAACGAAGCAGGGGAGACCCTCGTCGATGACTAAGGATGCAACGGACCGCGAGGCCAAACTTAGCGACATCGTCGTGCTTGCTCACACGGGCAAGAGCGCGGGCACCTCAGCTATCAGGAGCTCTGAATGAAAACCCTCAGCCATTTTTCCCCGAGTCACACCCAATGTGCGCGGCCATCGCCGCAACTGATACAAGACATGCGGTTGCTGCAGATGACGTTTCCCGAACTGACTCAGTTCGTTGCCGACGAGGTGGAAAAGAACCCGCTGCTCGAATTTACGTCAAGCGAGAGCGAAAACGACGCGGAAACAGGCTTCGAAACCGCCGACGACTTTGCCCCGACCGAAGGCCGCGAGAGTTCGGCGGCCGCCGAAGTCGATAGCGACTGGTATGAAGGCTCCTCCTCCATCAGCACCGAGAGGCTCGGCGAAGGGCTCGATACGGGCTTCGAAAACGTCTCCCTGGACGACGGCCCGGTGCGGCGCGCCGATGCGCCGGAACTGCTCAGCCAGTGGAAATCCATGCCGGGCGGCGATGCCGGCGAAGGCTACGACCTGAATGATTCCGTCGCCGGCCAGGTGACGCTGCGCGACCATCTGAACCAGCAGATTCCCTTCCTGATCGTCGATGCGGCCAGCCGCCTGATTGCTCAGCATCTCGTCGATCAGCTCGACGAGGCCGGCTACATGCTGGGCGACATCGAGGAGATTGCCGCCCGCCTCGGCAGAAGCTCCGAGAATGTGGAGGCCATCCTGCACTCGCTGCAGACGCTCGATCCGCCGGGCGTCTTCGCCCGGTCACTCAGCGAGTGTCTGGCAATCCAGCTTCGGGAAAAGGACCGGCTCGACCCGGCCATGGAAGCACTGATCAGACATCTGGATCTGCTCGGCAAACGCGACTTCGCCTCGCTTCGAAAGATCTGCGGTGTCGATGACGAAGACCTGATCGACATGCTGGCGGAAATCCGCGGCCTCAACCCGAAGCCCGGCGCGGGTTTCGAGCGCGGCATGTCAGAGACGATTTCGCCGGATATCGTCGTGCGCGCAGCGCCCGACGGCGGCTGGATGGTCGAACTCAATCCGGACACCCTGCCGCGCGTTCTGGTCAACCATACCTATTTCCAGACGGTGTCGAAGAACTGCCCGAAAAACGGGGATGTCCACAACTTCCTCTCCGAATGCATGCAACATGCCAACTGGCTGACGCGCAGCCTCGACCAGCGGGCCAAGACGATCATGAAGGTGGCGACCGAAATCGTCCGCCAGCAGGATGTCTTCCTGATGCACGGCGTCGACCACCTGCACCCATTGACTCAGAAGACCGTTGCCGAAGCGATCAAGATGCATGAATCCACGGTCAGCCGCGTCACCTCCAACAAATGCATGCTGACGCCGCGGGGCATGTTCGAACTCAAATATTTCTTCACGGTGTCGATCGGCTCGGCAGAAGAAGGCGGCGACAGCCATTCGGCCGAGGCCGTGCGCCACCGGATTCGCCTGCTCATCGCGCAGGAGACGCCTGAGACGGTGCTCTCCGACGAGGATATCGTAGTCAGCCTGAAGCGCGGCGGGGTCGAGCTCGCGCGCCGGACCGTCGCGAAGTACCGCGAGGCGATGAACATTCCTTCTTCCGTCCAGCGCCGTCGCGAAAAGCGGGCGGATAGCCGGGCCGTCCGCTTCTGACTCTGTCATGCTTCTTGCCGACCGCATCGAGCCTGAGTTGGATCCTCCATCAGGTGCCGACGGTCGGCGGTTTTTTGAGTTGCCGCGTCTGCGGCCGGGCAGGAAGCAAGGACGTACGGAAAGCCCAATGGGTGAGCACAAAGGGAGGAGCCTTTTCAGGATCGGGATCTATCCCACCTTGCGAACCAATATGTGCCTGTCAACGGAGATATGATGACACCAGCTAAAACGAATGAAGGGTGTAACCAAACCGTCTACGCGCCCGCTTGCGTAAACTTATATACCGGTGCGTCTGGACAATCCCACACCTATGGACGCTCGGCACCAGATGGTGCAGATCCGGCGGTTTGGGAACGAGTGGAAGATCATCCATGCTTCTCAGAAGACGCGCATTCTTATTTTGCCCGAATACACGTTGCGGTTGCTCCAGCGTGCAACATCCAGTGCAACTACTGCAACCGAAAATATGACTGCGCTAACGAAAGCCGGCCTGGCGTTACCTCGGAAAGGTTAACCCCGGACCAGGCTCTGCGAAAGGTAATGACGGTAGCCAGCGCATTGCCGCAGCTCTCTGTCCTTGGTATCGCCGGGCCTGGCGACGCTTGCTATGATTGGAACAGGACAAAAACAACATTGGAACTGGTCGCGAAGGAGATCCCCGACATCAAGTTCTGCGTGTCGACCAATGGCCTTTCGTTGCCGGACCATGTCGAAGAGCTCGCCGGGTTGAATGTTGATCACGTGACCATTACGATCAACATGGTCGATCCAAATGTCGGCGTGAAGATTTACCCATGGATATTTTTCAGGGATCGCCGCCTCACCGGAATTGAAGCTGCCAGAACTCTTCACGAGCGTCAGATGCTGGGCTTGGAGATGCTGACTGAGCGAGGCATCCTCACCAAAATCAATTCAATACTAATTCCAGGCGTTAACGACGAGCATCTGATCGAAGTGAATAGATCAGTCAGCGATCGTGGGGCATTCATGCACAACGTAACCCCCCTTATTTCAGGCCACTCTCACGGCACTTACTATGGACTCACCGGCCAGCGTGGGCCAGACGCTCTCGAACTAAGCCTACTCCAGGATCGGATGAAGGGTCGAGGGACGCTTATGCGCCACTGCCGGCAATGTCGCGCAGATGCGGTCGGTCTGCTCGGCGTTGATCTCGCCCAGGAATTTACGACCGGTGATCTCCTTCTTGCGCCGGCCTATGATCCGGCAAAGCGCCTTACCTACCGCGAGTTCGTTGAACGTGCGCGCGGTGAACGTCTGACGTCTAGAAAAGAAGCACTCAAAGCCGTCAGATCCGTGGTGTCCGATCAATCGTTTCTTGTCGCGGTGGCGACCAAGGGCGGTGGCCGCATCAATGAGCACTTTGGCCACGGAATTGAATTCCAAATTTACGAGGTCTCGCCGTCGGGGATTGGTCGAACAGGCCATCGCAAGGTCGAGCAGTCCTGTCTCGGCGGCTGGTGTGACAACGCTGCCTTTAACAGCACGATTGTTGCGCTCAATGGCGTAGACCTATTGTTGTGCGCCAAGGTTGGAGACGTCCCAAAGAAGAGGTTGGCGGAAGCTGGTGTGCGAGCGACGGAGGCTTATGCCTATGACTATATTGAAGCCGCAATTGGCGCGTTCTACGCCGCCGAGTTTGAGAACAAATCGGCGGTAGCGACATCCCATCTTCCCAATATGACCAGGAGCTGAAAATGGCCTTCAAGATCGTAACGTCCCAATGCAGCCAATGCGGCGCCTGTGAATTCGTGTGCCCTTCAGGGGCAGTCGCCTTGAAGGGGGAAAACTACGTCATCGATCCGCGAAAATGCACCGAGTGCGACGAATTCGGAACTCAGCAATGTGCCGCAGCGTGCCCAATGAAGGAGACGTGTGTCCCCGCCTAACCGCCACCTAACGATTAGCCAAGGGTGCTGTCTGTGCGTTGGAGGATATTTCGTGGCGACTGCGAGCGGGACAGGAGAGATGACTAGCACCCGCAGTTTGTCTCAAGAAGCAGTGGGGGTCCTCGGCAGGAACAATTAACGCTCAGTACAAACGAAAGGACAGCCCTTCTCTTTGCAGCCGATTATTTGGTAGCACTGCCGTCAGTGCATGTGCATTTGATCAAGCACGCTACTGCCTTCACGAAAAGCATTCTGTTTCAAAGAAGGATCAGCCAGATGAAAGTGACGATTCGTCGAACTTGCGACAGCCTCTCGGCCTATATGCCAAAGCTTGATCTCGAGGAGCCGATACTCTCGATGGAGAGCGAAAAACTGTGGGGCGGTGTCGTGTCGCTAACCAGTGGGATGCGACTGGCCCTTCCCGACCTTCCGCGAAACACTCGCCTTCCGGTTACAGTCGAGGCTCCAAAGTACCGGATGGAGGAGATGAGCGTTTTCCAACAGCCAACGTAAATACAACCCGTTGAGGTTTCGAAACACCGTTGGTCCTCGACAGTTGAGATCTCGAGAACCGTATAGCAGGATAGGGTGCCATCGGCGTTGTCTGGTAAACTTGATTTTTTCAAGCGTAGCCTGTGGGAAGGACGACCGATGACCGCTCTCTTGAAGGTTTTCTGGCGCTTACTGCGCGACCTTGCGAAGCTGGTCAACGGGGTCCGACGCATTCTTGATATGTTGATCGTACGCGCGTTGCCGGTTTTGCCCGACCAGCCGAGAAATGGCCTTTCGTGACATGGATGTGTCGCTGTCGATCGGTGCCATTGTCTCGGCGTTGATACTGGCGCGGGCTCTTATCGTCTTTCATGTCTGCGCCTGGCATCGGCGTGATCCGCGCGGCGCCATCGCAATCATTGAAGTTCAAAATATTGTTCAAGCATTGTTTAACCGTAAGCGACAAGCTGAGGCCGTTCAGGCGGCGTAGTTCCACGGCATGAGGGCGCCGATCACATGGGTCGCACCATCCAATGTGCGCCAGGCTGTGTAGCCGTCACTCATCAGTATGCCGCGGTAATTGCCAAGGAAGGTTTGGTTGTGTTCCGGCGTGCAAATTTGTAAGCGACAAGCAGACCCCATCTGGCAAGGCTGATGGCCATCACGCTATGGCATCAGGCATCTGATTTTCTCTGGTTGTGAGGATCTATGTCTACGCCTACGGCTAGCCCTAGAATGATCCATATGATTGAGGCCGTGACGGATCGACTTGAGGGTTCTCCCCGACAGTTGCGTCGTTTCTGGTCCGACGAATTCAAGCTCGAGGCGGTTGAGGAGGCTTGCCGACCTGGAGTGAATATCTCGGCTGTCAATCGGCTCGGAATGTTGACCCCTTATCGGCGTCCAATCTTCACCCCCCTGTAGCCGATCAGCGCTTGGCCTGCCCGGCGCTGGCCGGGGTTGCAGAGGGTAGGCCAAGTGCGGGTGACGGGTATCTTCGGCTTTAGCTTTGAGAGCGGTTCTTGAAGCGCCAGGATTCGTTTCCGGTCTCGACGATCTCGCAATGATGGGTCAGGCGGTCGAGGAGCGCCGTCGTCATCTTGGCATCGCCGAACACTGACGGCCATTCACCGAAGGCGAGGTTCGTCGTGACGATGATCGAGGTGCGCTCGTATAGCCTGCTGATCAGGTGGAACAGGAGCTGACCTCCGGCCTGGGCGAAGGGCAGATAGCCGAGTTCATCGAGGATGATGAAGTCGAGGCGATTGAGATAGTCCGCTGTTCGTCCCTGCTTTCCGCTGCGTGTTTCTGTTTCCAGGCGGTTGACCAGATCGACGACATTGAAGAAACGGCCGCGCGTTCCGTTGCGGATCAAGGCACGGGCAATCGCGATGGCCAGGTGGCTCTTTCCTGTTCCCGTGCCGCCGACGAGAACGATGTTACGTTGGTCGGCGACGAAGGTGCCTGCGGCCAGCTCCCGCACCAACGGTTCATTCACAGGGGTATCGGCGAAGTCGAAGTCGTCGATATCCTTGGCAAGTGGCAGCTTGGCTATGCTGAGCTGGTAGCGAATGGAGCGTGCTTGCTTCTCGGCGATCTCCGACTGCAGCAGGTCACCGACAATGCGCGGCGGCTCATGTTGCCGTTTGATGCCATTGCCCATGACCTCATCATAAGCGCTGCGCATTCCGTAGAGCTTCAACGTGCTCATCAGTTCGAGAACCTGTGTGCGTTCCATCAGCTTGCCCTCCTGAGCCTGTCATAGCGTGCGCAATCGGCGACCGGTTCATGGGTCAGGCGCAGCGCATCCGGGGTTTGCAGGGTTGCGGCCGGAGCCGGATCACGACTGCGGGCCAGAATGTTGATGATCACCGAAGCAGAGCCGACGCCGTGATCCAGCGCCTCTTGGCAGGCAGCATCGACAGCCACCAGACCATCGGTCGGAACGCATGCAAGGATGGTGACCATTTGCCGATCACCGTCATGGACGCCCTTCAATCGCTTGCGGACTTTCTCCATCGCCGCTGGCAACGCCCAGTCCCTGAACGGTGCGCCATTACGAAGAGCTCCGGGTTTGCGGGCCAGAACAGGCACATAATGCCAAGGATTGTAGGTTGTCTCGCCCCGGCCAAAGCAACGCTGATGCTCTCCGACATTCACCCCGTCCTGCCGGATGACGATCCGGTCGGCATAGGCATGAACCTCGACAGGGCGGCCGACCGCCGTTGAGAGCACGGAGTATTTGTTGTTGTCGAAACGAACCGTGCAGGTCTTCGACACCGAGGCCGGGACGCTGTGGAAGCCGTCGAACGGCCCGACGTAATGCACGAGGCTGCCGCGTTCCTCCTCGAACACCTGCCAGATCATTCGCTCGGTCTGCTCGGGATGGCGGTGCGCCTTGGCGTAAGCGATACATTTGTCGAGCAGCCAGACATTCAGCTCCTCCAGGCTTTTGACTCGGAGGCGCGGCGTGAAGAAGCGCTCTCGAACCAAGCCAACCTGGTTCTCGACCTGTCCCTTCTCCCAGCCGGATGCAGGCGTACAGGCGACCGGCTGGACGAGATAGTGGCTGCACATCTGCAGGAAACGGCGGTTATATTGCCGCTCCTTGCCGACGAACACAGTCTCCACCGCGGTTTTCATGTTGTCGTAGATGCCGCGCGTGCAGGTGCCTCGGAAAAAGTCGAAGGCCTTGTCGTGCGCATCGAACACCATCTCCTGGCTCTCGCGCATATAGGCTCGGGCAAACATCATCCGGCTGTGGCAGAGCCGGACATGAGCGACCTTCACAGTCGTCGTCACCCCGTTGATCAGAATGATCTCGTGACTCCAGTCGAACTGGTAGGCCTCGCCTGGCGCGTAATAGAGCGGAACATAGGCCTCGGCTGTGACAGCTCCCCGGCTCCTCGACCAGCCTTTTGCATAGCGTCGGATCGCATCGTAGCCGCCGTCATAACCAAGACCCCGAAGCTCCTCGTAAATCCGGATCAGAGTAAGCTGCTCCCGAGAAGGCTTGCCCTCGTTGGCGGCCAGAAAGCGTTCGATCTCAGCCTTCCACATGCCGGTTTTTGGTAATGGTTGCCGTTCTCGCTCATAAGAGAAGTCGGTCTCATTGGACCGCAATATCTTGCGGACCGTGTTGCGCGACACATGCAGTTCCCGGACGATCTTCTTCACCGACCAGCCCTGCACATGGAAGGCTCGACGAACACGCGCAATCGTATCCACTCGCTTCAACTCCCCCTCCATCCGTCGTCAAAAAACGGATGGTCAGACGAAACATGAAGGGGGTCAAAATTGGACGCCGATCACCCCGCCACAGGGGTCAATATTCCACGCCGAAACACATCTCGGCGATCGCACGACGGATCGGCATAACTCCCTCGCAACTCTATAGGTGGCGGCGAGATCTTGTGAACGAGAGCGCCCCGGAGCCATCGGCGCCGGCCGAAAGTCAGCCGGGATCTGTGATCGCGATCAGCTCGGCCATCGAGATCGTTATTGGCGACATCGTCGTCAGGGCGGGAGCGGATACCGATGAAGCGCACCTGCGTCGCGTAATCCGAGCGGTGCGATCGGCATGATCCCGTCGAACGTGAAAGTATTTCTGGCGAGCCATCCGATCGACTTCCGCAAGGGGCCGGATAGCTTGCTGTCGCTGGTTCGAGATGCCGGCAGCGATCCGTTCAACGGAGCTCTTTATGTCTTCCGGGCGAAACGAGCAGACCGGATCAAGATCGTATGGTGGGACGGCTCCGGCGTTTGCCTTTACGCCAAGCGGCTGGAGAAAGCGCAGTTCTGCTGGCCGCGCATCGGACACAGCCGGGTCCAGCTCAATCACGCCCAGCTCTTGGCTTTGGTCGACGGAATGGACTGGAAGCGGGTTCGCTTCACGCCTGTCAAACCGCCCGAGATTGTTGGGTAAAACCACTGCGGCGAAGTGAATCAGGGGCCTGAAACTGCGGGCGGATCACGGCAAAATATGCTCTGATCAGATCCATGACGCGACCCGAGATCGAGCTCCCGGATGATGTTGAGGCCCTAAAGGCCATGGTCCTCGCCATGGCCGACAAGGCATCCCGCGTCGAAGCCTTGGAAAAGCAGGTCGATGACCTCGAGGCCCGGAATGCTGATGCCGACGAGCGCATCGAGCGGCTGACACAGATCCTGAAGGCTTTCGATCGGGCTCGCTTCGGCCGGCGCTCCGAAAAGCTTGGGGCGGCCGCCATCGATGATGAGCAGCAAGCCTTTGTCTTCGAGGAGATCCAGACCGGCATCGCCGCGATAAAAGCCCAGGTGTTTGTTTCCACGCGGAACTGAGCCGGTTTTTCCACCGAGAAGTGAGCCACCTCTAAGTATGGTTTTCTGATCAGGCTTTGGTCAATGGGTTGGGCTTTTCTCCTCTCTTTTGTGCCGCGGCGGCCGAGCTGGCTTTGAAGCGGAAGCTGTCGTTCCCGGTTTCCAGGATATGGCAACGGTGGGTCAGACGGTCGAGCAGAGCGGTCGTCATCTTGGCATCGCCAAAGACGGTCGCCCATTCGCTGAAGCTGAGGTTGGTGGTGATGATGACGCTGGTGCGCTCGTAGAGCTTGCTCAGCAGATGGAAGAGCAGCGCTCCGCCTGAAGCACTGAACGGAAGGTATCCGAGTTCGTCGAGGATCAGCAGATCGAGGCGAACCAGCGTCTCGGCGATCTGGCCTGCCTTGCCTTTGGCCTTCTCCTGCTCGAGAGCGTTGACTAGTTCGATGGTCGAGAAGAAGCGGACCTTTCGGCGGTGATGCTCGATCGCCTGGACGCCGAGGGCGGTCGCGATATGTGTTTTTCCTGTGCCCGGCCCGCCGACGAGCACGATATTCTGTGCTCCATCCATGAACTCGCATCGGTGCAGTTGGCGCACTGTCGCCTCGTTGATCTCGCTCGCGGCAAAGTCGAACCCTGAGGAGTCCTTGTAGGCCGGGAAACGGGCGGCCTTCATGTGATAGGCGATCGAACGAACCTCTCGCTCGGCCATTTCGGCTTTCAGCAACTGGGACAGGATCGGCACGGCCGCCTCGAAAGCCGGAGCTCCTTGCTCGATCAGGTCCGTTACAGCCTGGGCCATGCCATACATCTTCAGGCTCCGGAGCATGATGACGACGGCGGCGCTGGCGGGATCATGACGCATGGCGACCTCCCACGATCTGGACACGCAAGCCATCGTAGCGCTCGACGTTGGCCTTGGGTTCGCGCAGCAAGGTCAGCGCCTGTGGCGTATCGATGTCGGGACCGTCGATCGTCTTGCCGTCGATCAACCGGTGCAGCAGGTTCAGCACATGCGTTTTGGTCGCCACGCCCGCATCCAGGGCCAGTTCCACAGCGCGGAGGATGACCTGCTCGTCGTGATGAAGAACGAGAGCAAGGATATCGGCCATCTCACGATCACCGCCAGGGCGGCGAAGCATCTGGTCCTGCAATTGCCGAAAGGCCAATGGCAATTCCAGGAAGGGCGCCCCATTGCGCAGGGCACCGGGCTTGCGTTGGATGACCGCAAGGTAATGCCGCCAGTCGTAAATCGTTCGCGGTGGTTTGTCGTGACTGCGCTCGATCACCCGCGGATGTTCGCAGAGGATATTTCCTTCGGCCGCAACGACCAGCCGCTCGGGATAGATCCGCAGGCTGACGGGCCGGTTCGCAAAAGACGCAGGCACGCTGTAACGATTACGCTCGAAGGTGATCAGGCATGTCGGTGAGACGCGCTTGCTCTGCTCGACGAAGCCGTCAAACGCGGTAGGCAATGCCATCAACGCGGCCTGCTCGGCGGCCCAAATGTTGGCAATCGTGCCGGGCAAAGTGCCATGCGGTGTCTCGTGCCACAGGTTTTGGCAATGCTGCTCCAGCCAGGCGTTCAACGCCGGTAGATCTGGAAAGTCCGGCATCTGTTGCCACAGCCGCGGTCGGGCATCCTGAACGTTCTTCTCGACCTGTCCCTTCTCCCAGCCTGCGGCGGGATTGCAGAACTCGGGCGCAAAGACGTAGTGGTTCGTCATCGCCTGGAAGCGGACGTTGACCTGCCGTTCCTTGCCGCGGCCAACACGATCGACCGCGGTCTTCATGTTATCATAGATGCCGCGACCAGGTACGCCGCCGAACACGCGGAACCCGTGCCAGTGAGCGTCGAAGAGCATCTCGTGCGTCTGCAGCAGGTAAGCTCTGACCAGAAAGGCGCGACTGTGTGATAGCTTGATATGGGCGACCTGAAGCTTCGTGCGCTCGCCGCCGATTACGGCATAGTCCTCACTCCAATCGAATTGGAATGCTTCGCCTGGGCGGAAAGACAGCGGAACGAATATGCCGCGGCCCGCCGTCTGCTGCTCAGTCCGCCACTCACGGGCGAACGCGGCGACCCGGCCATAGGAGCCGGTAAAGCCGAGAACAACCAGATCGGCATGAAGCTGCTTCAGCGTTCGGCGCTGCTTGCGCGACCTTCCGGCCTCGGTCTTCAGCCAGCCAGCAAGTTTGTCGGCAAAAGGATCAAGCTTGCTCGGTCGTTCCGGTATTCGAGGCGTGGATGTCTTATATCCAACCAATCGATTTTACCAACCTCTCTAACTAAGGCATAGCAAAGACAACCCAAAAAAGCGTCGCTCGAGCGGGATTGTTTGTAATTCTGCCACCGATCTCCTAACGCCATTATCAAAGCCTGTGAATATCGGAGATCGCATAATTGCTAGGCAACCATGCTGCCAATCGAAGGACCCACGAGTGCCGGTAAAGAGCAAAACTCACTAACCTATTAAACTATTGCATCGAAACAGTCGCTGGCAACAGTGATCGCCATCAGACCTGATGGCGATCACTAGAGCGCCTTCATGCTCGGCCGCAACTAAAGTCAATGCCGAGGTCGCTTTGCGCCACAAGATCTCACCTTCAAGCGCGCAAATGACCTCCAACATCAGTACGGAGCTTTTATGCGCATTTGTGGCATCAAACTGACACATGACGGAGGAGTTGCCCTGCTGGAGGACGGCAGGCTGATTTTTTCCATTGAACAGGAGAAGTTGCGAAACAACCCCCGGTTCCAGCACATCAATGATCTCGACGCGGTCGTCGCCGCTTTGGGGGAATATGGTCTGGATCCAACACATGTGGACCGGTTCGTTATAGACGGCTGGGACGGTGAGACTGTTTCCGAGTTCGAGGTGCTTAGTGACGGGCAGCCCGTCAGGCTAGCTGGGGCGCCATATGTAGAAAGGGGAGCTACGAGCCCCCTGGCAGCTTACCATGGCTCAGGACTTATGCTCGGCGGCATTAATTTTGCCTACGAAAGTTATCCGCATGTTACTGGCCACGTTGCATCTGCTTACTGCACCAGCCCATTCGCAGCGGCCAAAGAGCCCGCATTCTGCTTGGTGTGGGATGGCTGCATTTTTCCACGGCTCTACTATGTCGAGCCGCGCGGGATTCATTTTATCAAGTGTCTGTTCCCAATCATTGGTCATACCTATGCTATCGCGGGCCAACATTTTGGGCCCTATAGGCAGACTAAGAGGGACGGATGGAACCTGGATATCGCGGGAAAGATGATGGCCTACATCGCTCTCGGTACAGCTCGCGAGGAGATTCTAAAAGTATTTCGTGAACTCTACGAGGAGCGTTTGGCCGGCGCTGGTGCCGTTGCTTGCAGTTACAGACAAAACAGCCAAAGTGAAGACTCACTATTAGAAGCTGTGCACGATTTCTTCGACGAAAGCGCTCGGCGGCTGGGAGCGGCGAAATCTGAAGACATACTTGCTTCATTTCATATTTTCCTTGAGCGGCTGCTCGTCGAGGAGGTCACTGCAGCTCTGCGTGATCTCTCAATGCCGCTCCCACGAAACCTATGTATTGCGGGTGGATGTGGCCTGAATATCAAATGGAACAGTGCGCTCCGCGCTGATGGTCTTTTCGACGCAGTTTGGGTGCCACCCTTTCCCAACGATAGTGGATCGGCGATAGGTGCCGCTTGCTGCGCGCTGGCTGCCGAAGAAGGCTTCGTGGCCATTGAATGGTCAGTATATCGCGGCCCCAACATTACCTTGGGGGACATCCCCGATGGGTGGCAAAGCGCTCCTTGCACTTTAACAGAGCTAGCGCAGCTACTCGCCGACGACAAACCTGTAGTATTTCTTACCGGTCGTGCTGAACTTGGCCCTCGCGCCTTAGGTGGGCGAAGCATCTTGGCCGCAGCGACGTCAAAGGAAGCTAAGGACTACCTCAATCAAGTGAAATTGCGAGAATACTTTCGACCAGTAGCACCAATCTGTTTGGAAGATCGTGCCCCAGGCATATTCGATCCAGGGACTCCGGATCCTTATATGCTATTCGACCATCGGACCCGGTCCGCATGGATCGATCAAATTCCAGCGGTGATACACATCGATGAGACCGCTCGGCTTCAGACGATCCCGAGGAATTCTGACCACAAGGTGGCTCAGCTATTGGTAGAGTACGAGAAGCTGACGGGCATTCCGCTGCTTTGTAACACAAGCGCCAATTTAAATGGGCACGGCTTCTTTCCGGATGCTGCGGCAGCCTGCCTCTGGGGACGCATTGATCAGGTGTGGTGCGACGGACTACTTCTGACAAAGACCGAACCAGCCGCCGTCTTTGCTACAAGTCAGCCGACCCTTCCGCCTTTTAGAGCCTGACCGAAAAAGAGTTGAGTGAAATCAGCCAGTTGTGATTCTGTTTGTTTGCTTAGGACGAACGGAGACCACAATGGGCTGGACTGATTTCACCCGTCGGCAATATGCCCGACGGGCAATGCGGTATGCAAGCGATCTGACGGACCGGGAATGGGGATTGATCGCGCCTTGCCTGTCTGGACCGAGACGGCTGGGCAGGCCGCGCAGCACCGATCTTCGCGAAGTCGTGAACGCGTTGCTTTACATCGCCACGACGGGGTGCCAGTGGCGGATGATGCCGAAAGATTTTCCGCCTTTTACCACTGTGCAGTCCTATTTCTACGAATGGCGGGCGACTGGCTTGTGATCTGAACCCTTCAAACTGGACCAGTTTTGGTTAGAGTTTTCCGGTGCATTTTCCTGGCTGGGAAAGGAACGGAAGACGATGAAGGCATCGCAGTTTTCGGACGCGCAGAAGGCGTTCATTCTGAAGCAGGGTGATGAGGGGGTACCAGTTGCGGAGATCTGCCGGAAGGCGGGGATCAGCCAGGCGACCTATTTCAATTGGAAGAAGAAGTACGCCGGAATGTTGCCGCCGGAGATGAAGAAGCTGAAGCAGCTCGAGGACGAGAATGCGCGATTGAAAAAGATCGTCGCGGATCTGACGCTGGATCGGGAGATGTTGCAGGACGTCATCCGGCGAAAGCTCTAAGGCCTGCTCGCAAGCGAGAGGTGGTAAGGGGCATGTGCCGGGACTGGGCAATCTCGATCCGGCGTGCCTGTGGGGCGCTGAACTTCGATCGGTCGACCTACCATTACACCTCTCGCCGTGCCGATCAGGCCGGCCTGGAACGTCGTATTCGGGAGATCTGCGAGACCCGTGTGCGTTATGGCTATCGACGCGTGCATGTGCTCCTGGAACGCGAGGGCTGGGGCACCAACATCAAGCGAACCTATCGCATTTACAGAGACTTGGGTCTGCAGTTGCGCAATAAGACACCGAAGCGTCGGGTTAAAGCCAAACTGCGGGAGGACCGACAAAAGGCTGTGGGACCCAACGACGTGTGGGCGATGGACTTCGTGCACGATCAGCTCGCGACCGGAAAGAAACTGCGGGTTCTGACGGTGGTCGACACCTTCTCACGCTACGTGCCAGTGCTTGATCCGCGTCACAGCTATCGCGGCGAAGACGTAGTGCAGACGCTGGAGCGGGTGTGCCGGCAAGTCGGCTATCCGAAGACGATCCGTGTCGATCAGGGAACCGAATTTGTGTCTCGCGATCTCGACCTATGGGCCTATGCCAAGGGCGTGATCCTGGACTTCTCACGTCCGGGAAAGCCCACGGACAACGCCTTCATCGAAGCCTTCAACGGCCGCTTCCGGGCGGAATGCCTGAACCAGCACTGGTTCCTGACCCTTGCGGATGCGCGCGAAAAGATGGAGGATTGGCGTAGAGACTACAATGAGGTTCGGCCACATGGCGCAATCGGCAACAAGGTACCGATCTCACTGATGAATCAGGGAGGCGCAACCAGCCCGCCTCCCTGAATGAAGCCGGAAAACTCCAGCCTCCGCTGGTCCAGAAACCTGGGGCGGTTCACAAAAACCGGGGCTCTAGTTGTGAGCTTTCAGGAGGTTGTCCATTCGGAGCGGATTTAGGAGACTGGAGTTACCACACCTCAGTTTTCCAGGATCGCTCCGAATGAACATCCACAAGAATGCCCGACTGACCCCGCTGCGTCGAGAGGAAATGGCTGTCGCCGTTCTCCGCGGTGCGCTCACCAAAGCGCAAGCCGCCTGCGTCTATGCCGTCTCGCCCAAGATCGTATCGCGCTGGATTGAACGCTTCGAGCAGGGTGGGCGCGCCAAAATGGCGGATCGCTCGTCGCGGCCCCAAAACAGCCCCCGTCAGACGGATGAGGTTTTGAGCGATCGCATCGTCGCTCTTCGTCGCCAGCGCCTGACCGGCAAGCACATTGCCATGGAGACAGGCGTATCACCGGCCACCGTCAGCCGCGTTCTCAAGCGGGCCGGTCTTTCCCGGATGAAAGACATTGCTCCGGCCGAACCGGTCGTGCGTTACGAATATGCCGAGCCAGGCGGCTTGATCCATCTCGATATCAAGCGTCTTGGCCGCTTCGGCCGGGTCGGGCACCGGATCACTGGCGACAGGACTGATCAGAGCAACTCACGCGGCATCGGCTGGGAATACGTCCATGTCTCGATCGACGATGCATCCCGCATCGCCTTCACCGACATCTTCCCGAACGAAAAGGCCGTCAGCGCCATAGCCTTCCTCAATGCGGCAGTTGCCTATTACGCCAGCCTCGGCATTACGGTTACGCGAGTCATGACCGACAACGGCTCTTGCTACATCGCCAAGGACTTCGCACGAGCCTGCAAGGCTCTCGGTCTCAAGCACATCCGCACCAAACCTTATACGCCGAAGACCAACGGCAAGGCCGAACGCTTTATTCAGACAGCCTTACGCGAATGGGCTTATGCTCGTGCGTATCAGACCTCAGATCATCGAAAGGCCCACCTGCCGAACTGGAACCACATGTACAATTGGCATCGTCCGCACGGCGGCTTAAAATCAAAAACACCCATCAGTCGCCTCCGTCTGAACAGGGACAACGTGTTGAGGCTCCACATTTAGTCGCCGCTGGATGAAAGTTCAGTGGCAGGTCAAAATCACTCACATCTTTTTCAGGCAGCTTCTAAGAGGCACTTGATCGCAAACTTCTTGCTTTGGTAGCGTTTCCCTCAACCTCCGCTCCTCTTGAAGCGAGGGCCTACAGAATCGTGGTATTGAAGATCGCCGCATGGCTGGAATAGTAGACCATGATGGTTGCCACGAGCGCCGCACAGAGCGCCGCCGGACTGAGCCATGGAACGCGCAGATCCACCGTCTTAGGCCGGTCATCTGCGAAAATCGTGATAAGCACGACGATGATCACGGAGTGGCCGACTATATCCACTTTGCCGAACTCGGCGCAGGCGCTGACGAACATTGCAAGTAGAACGATCGCGGAAAGGCGTCGAACCAGAGGCGTCCACAATAGGGCAAACGCGAGTGTGAACTCGATCATGCCCGCGGCCCGCATGTAGGACTCGCTGTTTATGCCAAGCGCGATATTGGGATGCGCGGCCAGGAGCGGAAAGCTCCAGCCAGGATAGGCCCACTTCTCAACGGAGGCCCACATCAACGTGGCAGCGGTCGAATATCGCAGGATGTCTAGCGGTAGGACGCCCAAAAACCTTTTTTGCAACCCGGTAAGGGCGAGATAGGCCGAAAGTCCCAGGAAGATCGAATAGTCCGCCATATGAAATACACCGTAGTCCCGTACGGCCAGGCCGAAAAGCGCGACGACACATACGGCGGATATAGGTGTCGTGCTGGCTGACAGCAGCCCAGCCGCGATTGTCAGCTGCAAGGGCCCCACAACGGCGGATGTGGTTTTCAATTCGGGCGTCAGTAGGATCCCTCCGGTCGTAGAGAGCGATACGAAGAAAAACCCACAACCAGTGCGGATTACCGCCTCAGCATGTCGCCCCCGGCCAAACGCAAAGCGCCCGAGCAGGCGTGATATTGGTTCACCCCGAGCAGTCTGCTCAACCAGACAGCCAGAGAAAAAGCAGAGTATGGCAACGACAAGAAGGAAACCGAAATCCTGACATAGCACTTCTCCGAGGCCGCGTGGTTGGGCGGCAGTGTCATAGACAGAGAACCATTTGACGTGCGCACCGGCGGAGCCCGTGCCTAGCATCCAAAAGGAGGCAACCAGTACCGTTGGTTTGAACAGGGGCTTTCCTTGAGAGGTCCAATGGAAACCCGGTTTTCGCAACATGGGCATCGCGAAGATCCTCCCCGGTTTGTGGTGAGTTAACGCGGTCGGCCATGTTTCAGGCACCAATCGGATGTGTGGTGTCGGTGCAGATGCCACCTACCGGACATCGCCCCCTCGCTTCCGTGTGCGAGAACATTCTGCGCTTCGGAAAGGCTCGATGGCATCCATGTAATCCATACTCGACGCCTCCTGTAACAATATTTCTCGCATCCAAATGCTGGCTGCGTCTGCGTTATGAAGCGCGGGCCACTGGACTATCTCGTTAAAAGAAAGGGCGGAGAATGGATGTTTGACGATTCTTAGTGGTATAGCATGTTCCAACTTCTTCACCAATCGCAAGGGCAGAGTCGCTATCCGGTTAGTACCCGATAGCAGGGGAGGGATTGACACGAAGCTAGGCACAACGAGTTCAACACGCATTTTAAAGCCGTGTTGACTCGACAACCATTGCTCAAGAGAAGGCCCTTTTGTGCTTCCAAACTTTGCCACGATATGTCCCAGCGAAAAATACTTCTCTAACGACAGTTGTTTCGTTAACAGGCTATTCCTCGGGCAGCCTACACATACGAGCGTCTCCCCAAAGAGTTTGCGTTTGGGGTGCTCATTAGACATGAAAAGGTCGGGAAGGATAATAAAGTCGGCACTTCCTCGGCGTAGAAGCTCACTAGGTTCGTCATCAAGTGGCAGGAGTTCGAAACTGACCCCTGGCGCCTCTCGGGCTACACGCTCCGCGACCTTGCCAAAAAATACAAGGGTCATAGAGTCCGAAAGAACGAACCTGAAACAGCGACCCGACTTCGCTGGGCAAAACGGGTCTGCGGAAATGATGGAAAACTGTATGTTGAGCAGGGAATCGCGCACCGCGACGGCGAGTGCGTCCGCACGCGGGGTGGTTAAGAAACTGCGCCCCCGCATAATAAAAAGCTCGTCGCCAAAATAGAGCCGGAGGCGGGCGATCGCAGCACTCATGGCGGGCTGGCTGAGGTTGATGCTGCGAGCAGCCGCTGTGACACTTCTCTCAGTCATCACGGCGTCGAACGCAACCAAAAGATTTAGATCAAGTCCCTTAAACCGCATAACCTATTGAACCCAGTTCGCCGGCCCTCAAGCCCCAAGGGTACGGTCCATAAGCGCAGATCGTAGGCGGATTCGTGACATGGTCAGGGTGTGATCTTGGATCGCCTCTGCCGGGATATCGTCCGTGAGGGGAGGCAACTGACGCGGCGTAGTACCAATCAAGAAATAGTGAAAGCGGCCAACATAAGCTATCTAGTTGCATTTGAAGATGCATCCTATTTTATCCCTGAATACCCCCAATTAGGAGATGCTGGAGGTCTCATGGAAGGGCGCCGAGCCTTGCGAAGTGACCGCAGGGTCTGCTCTAGACAAAACAATAGATACGGGCAGAGAGATTACCTCCGGTCGGTAAATTGGGAGAGGTAGACTGCATCCCGACACGGCGATGTGACGAGAAACAGACGCGATAATTTGCCTCTTCGGCCGGCCGGACTAATCCTCGTTCTAGGGAGATTTTGAGGTGAGGCGGAACATCTCGCGCGGCCTGATGAGCAACAGGAGCGCACGACAGAACCGATCCAGGGGTGATCGTCAGATGTCTTTTGGCCGGTCCTTTGGATTGAACTGGACCATGGTTATCCAGTTGGCGGTGAGTGCCGGTTTGCTTTCGTGTTCTAGCTCGACAGTGACCTGGTAAGTCGTCATCAGAATACTGGCGCCGCGAAAGCGGCCATTCAACAGCAAGAAGCGGCCCCGTACGCGACTGCCGGTCTTGACAGGCAACAGGAAGCGGACGCGATCGAAACCGTAGTTCAGGGTTATTGTTTGTTCCCGAATGTTCGGTAGGCCATTGAAGGTCATCGCTGGCAGAAGCGACAGTGTTAAGAAACCATGCGCGATCGTTCCTCCGAATGGGCCTTCCATCGCTGCGCGGTCAGGATCCACGTGGATAAACTGATGGTCATGTGTCGCATCGGCAAATAGGTTGATCATCGTTTGATCGACCGTCATCCAATCCGAAATGCTAAGTTCCTGACCAACCATGCCTGGTACGTCCGCAAGAGATATTGTCATTCACGTGACCTCAGTTATTGTGAGTTTGGTAATGTCTCGTGGACCAGGCCGTCATCGACCGCGTGCCGTTCACGCCATTCGTGCCCGCGAGCCGTAGTCGTTGTATTGCGGCCCTGCCCGCACATTGTCCTCTCCATACAATCTGCCAGCGTCAGCTTCGACGATCGCGCGCACAGTCATTCACTTTCGAACTCGGCATGCCTTACCAGTGTATGGCGAGTTTGGTAAAATTGATTGTGAGGATGACACCAATTCACGCTATGGATATGGATGCAAAGATTGCTGCGCGCTGGCTCCGAATTTATCAACGAGCAACATCCCTGGTTATTGTCTAGAAACAGAATTCCTGGCGTCTCGGCGTTGGGATAACGTGGCAAGCCGCCAAAGCATGATGAACTTGAGGGACGAAACCTCAACGCCGTTCAGACCGTCTGACGCAGTGCGCCTTTGAGCGCGCAAAATCGATTAGGCGATCGGCATCGCGGAACTCATCGTGGCCAGCGGTCGATGACCGCGCTAACAGGCCGGACATATGACCGCGCCGTTCCACACATGCGTCGGAGCCCGAATTAAACGGCGAAAGCCTACCCCGAAACTTACCCCGAAAAGCTTGACACCTCGCCTGAATGAACGGACAACAATCATTGCCTGTGGACCCCAGTAAACAGGGGGTGAGATCATCTTGGAAACCCGGGGCGCGATTTTTTCGGAACAAAGGGGCCGCTTCATCGGAATCGGCAGCCACGTCAGCCGCACAGAAAAGCGGCAGGTACTGCATTTCCCAGAAGGGTTAAACGCCGCCATGCTGCGGATCCAGGTAGATCGGGGTTGCGGTGCCAATTACGCTGGATGAGGGCGGAAACTCACTAGCGACGTGCTCCAGTCGATGAGAGCTCCGAATTCCACCAGGACAAAGTTCGCAAGCGCGTCTGCGAGGACTATTATTCTTCTCGGAAAGCTCGCGCCACTTGATCCGCTAGTGGTTTAACGAGATATGCCAGCGCGGTCCGCTCGCTCGTCTGAATAAACGCCTCGACGGGCATCCCTGGGACGGGCGTGAGCTTTCCAACGCGCGCCCATTCTTCTTGCGGAAGGTGAACCCGCAAGGTGTAGTAGCCTTGGCCGGTTCTTTGGTCGGTTGTGAGATCGGCCGCTATATCCGTAACGCGGCCATTCATCTGAGGCGTTGTGTTTTGGCTAAATGCTGAGAAACGGAGCCTGACATCCTGCCCCACGGCAACTTGGTCGATATCTTGGGGTGCAAGCTTGAGTTCTGCGGTGAAAGCATCGCTGCTTGGAACGATTTGCATGATCGTTTCGCCAGGCGTCACTACGGCGCCAACAGCGTGCACCGTCAGTTGGTGGACGGTTCCTGCCTGGGGAGCGCGGATATCTACATGCTGCAGCTCATCTCTTGCGGCTACCATGCGTTCGGAATATTCGGCGACCTCACTCTCTGCCTGACGCAGTTGATCCGAAATTTCAGTTCTCTGATCATCGTCAATCTGAATGATTTGAAGTTTTGTTTCTGCCATCTTTTCAGTTATCTCAGCGGTTGATGCAATGAGACTCCCGAGGTCTCCAGTGAGATCCGCCGCGTCGCGCTGCAAAGCGTAGACCCGGGTCGCAGGTATGACGCCTCGTTCGAACAACGATTGTAAACTCGCCAGTTCCTTTTTGACGAGGGAGACGGCACCGCGTTTTCCATCCTGTTGGGCCGACAATCCTTCTGCCTGCCTCGAGAGCTGGTTTAACCGTTCGATCAGTTGTGCCTTTCGTCCTGCCCTCGACGCACGGCGATCATTGAACAGTCGCTGTTCCCCCTCGATGATTTTGGCTACCTCCGCGTTCCCTTGATGTTTGAAGACGGAATTAGGAAAATCGATCACCTCATTTGAGTCGCGTTCTGCCAAGAGGCGCGCTATTCGCGCCGAAAGCTCTTTCAGCCGCTTGCAAATGACCGCCAGATTCGCTCGAAGCTGGATATCGTTCAAATGGACGAGCAACTGTCCGGCGAGGACACGATCTCCGTTCTTGACGAACACATCACCGACGGTACCACCGCTTTGGTGCTTGATGGTCTTCACATAGCTATCAACAACGAGCGTGCCCGAAGCAATGACTGCTCCGCGCAGGTGAACGGTTGCTGCAAGCCCCCCCAACACCCCAAACAGCAGGAATATCGTAGCAAAGGCAACCAAAGTTAGGCGGCGGATTGAGTGTTCGGCTAGAGGAGCGTAGTCTTGAACCATCGTGCCATTATTTTGACTGATAGAAACATCGTTCGTCATGACTGCGTCGTCCTTCGCAGCACCTCATCTTTCCAGCCAAATGACCTTGCGTGACCGTCCTCTAGCACAAGCACTTTGTCGACCGCTTCAAGTGCACTGGGGCGATGGGCGATAACTACTGCTATGCCTCCCCTCGATCGAATCCCCATAATCGCGCGCGACAGTGCTTTGTCGCCGTCTGCATCAAGATTAGAATTGGGTTCATCGAGCACAACCAAAAAAGGGTCACCATAGAGCGCCCTCGCCAGCCCGATCTGCTGTCGTTGCCCGGCAGATAGGACGGAGCCCTGCTCTCCGATTCTTGTGTTGAAGCCGTCTTTGAATTGAACAACCATGTCATAGACTCCAGCCGCCTTCGCCGCGTGAATGACTTTTTCTGATGAGGCGTCCGGGTCATGGCGAGCTATGTTGTCTGCGATCGTCCCTCCGAAGAGAGCAACATCTTGTGAGAGGTATCCAATATAGGTGCCAAGCAACTGGGGACCCCATTGGGAGACTGCGGCGCCATCCAAGCGTACGGTGCCGGCGACCGGTTGCCACAGCCCCACCAACCCTCGACCAAGGGAGGATTTACCTGAGGCGCTGGGACCGATCACGCCCAGTGCCTGTCCCGAACGAAGCTCAAATGCAATGCCGCGGACGATAGTGTTTCGCGCGCCGGGCGCCGCGAGGTGTAGATTTTCGACAGTGAGAATCTCAGTAGGTCGTCCCAATACCACCTCCTTCCTCGTCGGAGGAATGACATCGGCGAGTCGGATAAGACGTGACCAGCTTTCCCGGGCTCTAGCAAATCCCTTCCATTGGCCAATCGCCAGTTCGACTGGCGCTAGGGCGCGGCTCATCAAAATAGAGCTGGCGATCATTGTGCCCCCCGTCGCTTCCTGGCGGATGACCAAACTTGCACCGACTCCAAGCATTATGGATTGGAGCATCATACGTAAAATCCGGGACAAGGTTGCCAAAGAGATAGTTGCAGAAATTGAACTAAAATGATTGTCAAGATAACGGCGGTTTACGTCAGCCCATTTTCGGCCAAGCAGATGGCCAAACCCCATTGCCAAGACTGCCTCCGAATTCCGCCTGCAAGACTGGGCGAGAGCAAGCCGTTCTGTCGAGACCTCGGCGGCCTCTTTTGCCGGCTGACGCGATTTGTGCTCGGCCAGAATGGTCAGCGCGACCAGCGTGACCGCTCCCGCAAGAGCAGTAACTCCTATCCAGACGTGAAACAAAAAGCAAAGTCCAAGGTAGAACGGCATCCAGGGAATATCGAACAAAGCTGTCGGGCCAAGACCGGACAGGAAACCTCTAACTGTGTCCAGATCGCGCACAGACTGAAGGCCGTCGTCCGGCGTCTGCATGTGGTTGGATTGGATGAAAAGCGATTGGTAGACCACCCTTCCGAACCGCTCATCAACGGACATGCCGACTCGCATCAGCAGTTGCGACCGGATGAACTCAAGTATTCCCTGAAAGACGTACAAGGTCGCTGCGATCACCCCGAGGCCAACGAGGGTCGGGAGGCTATGGGCCGGAATTACCCGATCATAAACTTGCAGCATGAAGAATGAGCCCGTCATCGCAAGCACGTTGATCGCGGCGCTAGTCGCCGCAATGCCGGGAAAAGCATTTTTCAGCGACAATAGGATCGTCATGAAAAACAACTGTGGTCGATTTGGGTTGCTGTGAGACAAAATCATAGAGTATTCCTGCGTCTGTAACGCTCAAGCCGTGCGGAATAGTGTCACCATCGCGACTTCATCTAGCGACTTATCTCTTATGTTTGGTGCTTGGCTCGTCTCAGGGACGGCCAGTTGATAGTGGGAAACCGATATGTGTTGGCTGCCCCGCTGCGCATTCCCAGTTTCGGATACGCCCAGTGCCTCTCATTTCAGAGGGAGGCACCGGGTTACGCTGTGCGCCGAAGTTACGACACCAGACTGTATTGACTGACCTCAACTCCCAGCTGAAAGTATTCCACGAATTCTTCAGGTCAGATGAAGGCGAAGTTCGAAGCCGTCATGGTGGCAAGGTCCGCCAGGGTTAGATGGTTCAGCTCCGCGAAGCTGTCAGCGTGGTTTGCGGAGTCGACGTAAGCCACCGTCGCGACGGTGGTCCAGGAGTCATGGTACACGATGATGTCGCCAGCGCTCTCGCCGGAAATCGCTTTAGCGGCTGCAGAAGCAGACGCGAAAGTCTGGTCGGTGATCACCACCACATGCTGGCCCTTTGCGTGCGCCGCTGCGCCGCTGTAGAAGGTGTCCACAAACGAACCCGGCACTCCGCTGGAGTGGTCGACAAAGTTAGCGCCGGCTTGATCTCCGCCCAGGCCTTTCGCATCAAAGGTAAATCGGTCCTGCTTAGGGTCGAAATCGTCAACGACGGCGTAGCTCTTGTCGCTCCCGACCATTGGGTCGTGGAAACGGAACACAAACGCGTCGCCGTCGTCTCCACCCTTCAGAAGATCCTTGCCATCCCCTGCGACGAGAATGTCCCTTCCTGGGCCAGCAACGATCACGTCCCACCCGTCAACCCCCTTAGGTATGTTGCGCGGCGCGTTGGGCTCGTCGCTGTACAGGAGATCATCTCCCTCCTGACCATACAGGGTGTCGGAACCCTCGCCGCCCCAAACAATGTCGTGACCCTCACCGGCCCAAATCAGGTCAGGCCCTTTGCCGCCGTCGACCCAGTCATCACCGTTGCGAGCTTGGATCCAATCGCCTGTGCCGCGGCCATTGATGATATCATTGCCGTCTGTACCCTTGATGTTATTCCCACGATCATCGCCGTCTATTTTCATCACATGTGCTCCATAAGAGGCAGCTCCGATGCTGCTTACCCCTTATGTCGTCCGAACTGCCACCTGGGAAATCGATTGATGTGATCGCATGCATAGACGCCGCAAATGCCACGCCGCCGGTTTCGGCGTCGAAGAAAGCCTCAAGAGATTGTCACAGAACATGGCGAGGTGCGCATTCGTTCGACGCAGGTGGGAGCGCTTCAGACGTGGGTTGATATGGTATCCTTTTGGCATAATAGCACTCCGCCTGAGTTTAGCTATTGGACCGCGTGCGAATTCAACCACTCAGTCGATTTGTGCCTTTCGGTCCGCGCCTGGCAGGCAACGCATAGTGTTACAGGAATCATGGTTGGGCGGGGCCCGCTCCAAAGCAATCTACGTCCACCGTTGGGGCACGAAAGCCTCGCTCGAGTTTGAACATCTTGTTATTGAATTTCGTCCACCGCTGGTTCCCTGGCCAGCGCAGCGGTCATCCGGCCCCGATCGAGATCTCCCTCCCAATTGGCGACGACGAGCGTCGCTATTGCATTGCCGATTAGATTGGTGATTGCTCGGCTTTCCGACATAAAGCGGTCGATTCCGAGGATCAGCGCCATACCGGCGACCGGGACCGAAGGCACCGCGGAAAGCGTCGCTGCGAGCGTTATAAAGCCTGCGCCGGTGATGCCGGCCGAACCCTTTGAACTCAGCATAGCAACCAATAGAAGCAGGATCTGATCCGCCAGCGTGAGCGGCGTGTCCGTCGCTTGGGCGATGAAAAGCGAAGCCAACGTCATGTAGATGTTTGTGCCGTCCAGATTGAAAGAATATCCGGTCGGGACAACAAGTCCAACGACCGACCGCTTGCAGCCCGCCTGCTCCATCTTCGCCATTAAGCCCGGTAGAGCCGCTTCCGACGAGGATGTCCCCAGGACGAGCAGGATCTCTTCCTTGATGTAAGCGATCAAAGCAATGACCGAGAATCCATTGCATCGCGCGACAGCCCCGAGCACCACGAGCACGAAGAGGAGCGACGTGAGGTAAAAAGTGCCGATCAGCATTACCAGGTTAATAAGGGAGGCAATGCCATATTTACCAATCGTGAAGGCCATCGCGCCGAAGGCTCCTATGGGAGCGGCTTTCATCAGCACGGCTGTAAGCTTAAACATCGGTTCCGTAAGTGCATCCAGGAACCTGACGACCGGTTGCCCACGATCGCCTACCATTGCAATCGATATTCCAAAAAGTATCGAAATGAACAGCACCTGAAGGATATTGCCATCCGCGAAGGCGCCGACGATGGTGTTTGGAATTATCTTCATAAGAAAGCTCACTGCAGTCGTCCCGTGAGCGTTCGTCGCGTAGGCGGCGACGGCTTTTGGATCAAGTGTCGCCGGATTGATGTGCATCCCCGCGCCCGGCCGGAGGATGTTCGCAACCAGAAGGCCAACGGCGAGTGCCAAGGTCGAAAACACAGTGAAATAGAGAATCGCCTTTCCGGCAACACGTCCAACTTTCTTCAGGTCAGCCATTCCGGCAATGCCAGTTGTAACCGTCAAGAATATGACTGGCGCAATAATCATGCTGACGAGCTTGATGAATGCATCCCCTAGTGGTTTCAAAGAAGCACCGAGGTCAGGATAAAAATTGCCTACCATAATGCCAGCGACGATTGCAGTGAGAACCTGCACGTAGAGATGACGGTAAAACGGCACCTTACGAGGGGTCTCTGCGGCTTGATTCGCAATCATTGTCGTTCCTCTTTATAGGTTCCAAAGCGTTCTCTACGCCCGTTGACTGGCAACAGGCTGGGACTGCGCTCACCGACCGGTTTTTTGCAGGTTTTTCGCCTTCTTCTGGTCCGAAGCAGGTCTGGCGCTCCATGCGCTGTCGGCAACTTTGTGCAACCCATAGAGATATGGCCATCAGCCTCGCAGAGTTTGCGGTAAAGGTATTTCTTCCACCGCATGCTATTGGTGTTGCCCGCCGCAAGTGTTGGGACATGGGCTCCGAGCAAATGGCTGAGCTCAGACCAATCGTACAGACCTACGGCCAGCCAAAGGTGGTCATGACTCATAGCCGTCCCAGCGATTATTGCGGCAAAGAAGGCGCTCATTGCATTATCTGGTCGTGTATGCGCGAGGAGCAGACCGAGCAGATCTTCTTCCTCCACGCTCGATTCAGCGGTTTGCAAGTTTGGCATTGCGAAGGCTTGTGAAAGGGGGGTGGAGGGGCAAAGGGCGTCGTCTAACTCGGTTGCGGAAAATCCTTTCGACCTCCTTGCAGTCATAGATCTGGCAGCGCCTTTTTCGAATGCATGTAAAAGGACGCCCGTTAATACATAACGATCGAAGTCCACCTCACAATTCAAAGGCGGCTCGAGATCCATCGATTGGACGATTGACGCTGGACGGGTCAATCGTCCATTCGTCGCCGACCTCGACCAACTTGTGCAGGTAGTGCGAATGTGACCCTGAGTTTCCATCCTGCGACCTCATGATTTGCCGTGAGATGAGTTGCGGCACCAAGCATTGGGTGCCTGGTAATTAGTATTTCAAGAATCATGCCAATTTGGATTTAGCCGCGCAGCTCCTGGATTTGGGGTCTTCGTTCGGTCCAGAAAGCAGACGTGTATGATGGTTATGTCGGGAAATCGACAAACTGACGCCGAATGTCGTAAAACCGTTGGCAAACGCTCCGGCGTGTCTCGAATTGTTGCTGAGCAGAAGGGTTCCACCTGGGGGGCTTGCTATCGGCGCGATGATAACGCCGCTTTATCGCGTGGCCACTGATGGTGAACAGCAACTTCCTTGTCGCCTATGCAGTCGCTGGTGGACCTCAAGGCTGAGCTGAATCCAACCGATGGACCAAGTCTTAACCAGCATACCGCATCGTCATGAAGCGTGTACGACAACGCGCATGACTTTTGTCTGTTCATTTGCACTTAGAGCTCAACAGCGTGATGAAGCCTTATGGCGAACATGCGCGTGGCGAGCGCATTAGGCGAGGTTGCCGACTGCTTGCGTCACCGTAAGTTTCTACCCTCCGTCAAAGCATCGAGCCAAAGGCGTCTGCAAGCAATCCATAGCATGTATGTATGGCATTCAAACAATCGATTTTACGAATTGGCGGGCATGCTCCATTAGAAGAACAACAATTGACTGAAAGCAAGTACGCCGGCGCCTGCTGCCGACGATTTCTTAGTTATGGGCGAGTGCGGCAAATCGGCCGAAATCGATCCAGCGAATGTTTCTAGAAGGGCACCTTTTCACATCGTTGCTGCGGATTCCTGCGGCTGACCAACGTGTCTAAGGTCTTAGTTCATCCAGTTAAGCCGGGAAATTCATCAGGTCTTCTATGCCGCGAGACTTTCGAGCCGATGTCCATGCCTTGCGGGGTCTATCTGCCCTGCTGGTTGTCTTTTATCATACCCAAGTCGCGCCGTTTGGTTATCTCGGCGTTGATATTTTCTTCGTAATTTCGGGCTTTCTGATCACCGGCCTCATCTCTACCGAGCTTGAGCAGGCACGGTTCAGCTTTTGGGAATTCTATTATCGTCGTGCGAAGCGTCTGTTGCCCGCCGCCTATGTGGTCATTGCGCTCACGACGATCGCTGCACCCTTCTTCCTGACAGATGTGGGCCTGGGGGACTTCCGAACTCAGGTCCTCGGGGCGCTCACATTCACCAGCAACATCGTTCTCTGGACTCAGGCGGACTATTTCGGCGGATCCGCCGAAACGAAGCCTCTCCTGCATTTCTGGTCGCTCGCTGTCGAAGAACAGTGTTATCTGCTGCTTCCTGCTTTCTTGGCCTTGGCTCCCAAGAGATGGTGGCTCACAGCCGTTAGTTCGCTCCTGGTTGCCAGCCTGGCGCTGTGTCTCTACGTGGCCTTTCGCGACCCATCCGCTGCATTTTATCTTTTGCCGACCCGCTTTTGGGAAATAGCGATTGGTTCACTCGGGGCATTGCTTCCCGCCAGCGCTCGCGTGGCTGCCAAGTTTGCGGCGCTGCGCCTCCCGGCGCTCGTGCTTATCCTCCTTATTCCCTTTGGACCTTCTGGTTTGCAGAACCCGATCGTGGATGCCGCTTTGGTCTGCTTGGCAACCCTGATCCTCCTGCTGTCGCCCAGCAGGGATAATGTGGCGGTTCGAAGCATGGCAAGGATTGGGGATATCTCGTACTCGCTCTATCTGATCCATTGGCCGGTGCTTGTATATGTGCGGGCTGCTTGGCTGGAAGAGCCTCCTGCGCTTGCGATCTATGCGGCCGTTGCCTTCTCAGTTGTAGCGAGCTTAGTTCTTCACCGTTTCGTGGAAAAGCCGTTCCAGCAGGGATTCGTTGCATCTCGTGGACGGATGGCCTCAGGACTCGTTGCCGCAACGGTTCTTCTCGGCTTCGCACTGTCAGTCGACATTGGCGCAGCCGAAAGTAAGGGTGGCTTTTCCGAGAGCCGACGGATCAATTACGGCCTGGCAAGGGCATGTGATCTCACATCTGGATCGCGTCCTCAGGGCATCCCGGAGGCTTGCCAGACGACGGACAGCCCCGAATTGCTGGTCTGGGGCGATTCATTTGCCATGGCACTGGTTTCTGGCTTGGCCAAAACGGTCGGAGAGGCCGGCCTGGCTCAGCTCACAATGAGCGGGTGCTCCCCCGCCATCGGCGTTGCTGCCTTCTCCAAGCGCGCACTGTCTCCCTCCTCCGGTGAGGACTGTATCCGCTTCAATGACAGTGTTTTGGATATCCTGAAAAATCGGCCGGAGATAAGGACCGTTGTCATTTCGAGTCCATTTGACGCCCCTGACTCCAAAGACTTCATGCTGCTTAAGAGGCGTGACGGGACATTCACGGAAGTTGAAACTTCGGTAGATGAAGCCATTGAGGGTATCAAGTCTCTCGTCGAGGCAGTTCGTGCTTTGGGCAGGCGAGTGGTCATAGTTGCTCCCCCGCCAGTCGCAGGCTTCGATATCGGCGATTGCCTTGAGCGAAAGGTGAGTGGAGGTCTTATGCTCGGGCGGCACAGTGATTGCAAAATCGATGTCATCGATTACCGCCGGATGCGATCCCGCACTCTCGATCTCTTAAACCAGGTCGCCGTGAAAGCTGACGTCGAGGTTGTCTCTTACCACGACTTTCTCTGCGACGACACAAAATGCAGAACTGAGATCGATGGTAAATTCCTCTACCGGGACAGCGGCCACCTTTCCTATCAGGGATCAGAGATCATCGCTCGAAAGACAGGACTTGCTGAGAGACTGATCAGGGCTGCTCGTTAGAGCATTTTCGAGATAGACTCTGTTTCAAGACGAATTTTCTAGGCGGAGTGAACCGCGAGCACTTTCGCGTGGCCTGCAATGAAAAGCGCACGAGGATTTCGGACGCCCGCCGCGCCGACCTGAAAGCGCACGAGGCGACGGCCCGCAAGGCTGCTAAGCGAAACGCGTTCTGGCACGGCGCGGTGATCGCCTCGGTCGGCGTTGGTGGCGCCGCCGATATCGCCCGTGCTGCCATGTATGGATGGCTCCTGCGAGTCAAGGATACGATCGGTTCCGGTAAACAGGTCGGTTGCGGCCATGTATACGGCGTCTAGATATGCAGCGAGACGCTGCGCGCCCTGATGAATGTCCGCTTGGAGAACAGGTCCCACTCAATCGAGCGCGCTCGGAGAGCTTCGGATTGATCGGGGTGTCCTGGTTCTTCGTCTCCGCTTGTTCGCCATCACCTCACGTTGCCCTGACCATTCCTGGAGCGTTCAGGCGGTTGCAGCCTGCGATCCGTAACGCGTGCCGTCCCGAAGGACGGCGAAAATTGTTCTTGCCATCCGATGTGCCAAGGCAATGGCGGCGACTTTCGTCTTCTTCCGCAGAAGCATGCTCGACAGCCAGTCCGATCCCGGCTCCCGCTTGAGCCGGCGTCTGAGCATGATCTGCGGCATGGCTCCAAGATACAGCAATCGTCGAATATACCGATTTCCCATCTTTGAGATCCACCCGACGTTCTGTTTGCCGCCAGTCGAGTGCGGTTTTGGTGTTAGGCTGAGCCAGGCTGCATAGTCTCTCGCGGAGTCAAAATTGCTGACATCGGGTGTTGTTGCTGCGATAGCGGTCGCCGAAAGTATTCCGACCCCTGGGATTGTAGCCAGTCGCTGGCTTGTCTCGTCTTGGTCGTGAGCGTCCTCGATCTCGCCAGCCAACTGGTCAATCCGCTTGTTCGTCTCGTTGAGTTGATCGAAGAGTAAATCGAGCGATGTTCGCGCCACTCTCGGCAGCTGGCCCAGTTGCTCCCTCAGTCAATCGACATTTTGAACACCCTTCACCGCGATGACGCCAAATTCCGCCATATGACCGCGGATCGCATTGCCGATCTGAGTTCGCTGGCGGACAAGAAAGTCCCGTGTACGGTGCAGGACAAGGACCGATGAACATGCTTCGCTCTTAACGGCGACAAAGCGCATCGATGGGCGTGCGACAGCCTCGCAAATAGCGGCCGCATCCGCAGCGTCTGTCTTTCCGCGCTTTACGTAGGGCTTAACATAAGCCGGCGGCATCAACCGGACGTCATGCCCCATCTCCTGAAGTTTGCGGCCCCAGTCGTGAGCGCCCGAGCAGGTCTCCATACCGATTAAGCAAGGGGAGCGCTTCTTAAAAAATGCGAGCAACTGGCTACGGCGGAGCTGGCGGCGGATGAGAACTCGGCCATTGATATAGATGCCATGGATCTGAAAGACGTCCTTCGCGAGGTCAATTGTCAGTCAATTCCAACGGTAGCAAGATCAGACATGGAAGGCTCCCATTTTTTAGAGACGATGACAACCAAACTATGCCGGAATACGCCGGCGGAAGCAGGAGCCATCCACACCATCAATCGAGAAGGTATTCGCCAAGCTGAAAGCAATCTTGCGCGCCAAAGCCGAGCGAACGGTTGAGGCGCTGTGGGACACGGTCGGACAGGTCGTCACCATGTTTGAGCAGCAGGAATGCGCCAACTACTTCAAATCCTGCGGGTATGACCCCGAGTAAAATGGACGCACTCTAAGTCGCCTCCATCCGACAGATCGCCGAGGCCTACGAGGCGATTGGAACCTAGAATATTCCGGTTCCATAATACTTATTATCTGAGGTTTGATAACTAGCTGGGTGGGTTCAAGGATGAAGTGCGACTTGCGAATGATGCCAATGGGTTATCACTCCGCAAGGAAGACGCAATGAGACGCACCTATTCCCAGATTGGATTGGACGAACGCCGTAAGATTGCTCGCTGGAGGACGGCTGGCCTCAGTGTCGCGGTCATCGCCGAGAAGCTCGGACGACATCGTTCGACGATCTTTCGTGAAGTCAGACGCAATATGTTCGTCGACAAGCAGATACCCGATCTCAGCGGCTATTATTGCGTGACGGCGCATGAGATGGCTTGCGAACGTCGTGCGAAGCTGCGGAAGCTTGCGCGCTTCTCACACGTTCGACAATCGGTGATCGAGCGCATCGTGCACGGCTGGTCACCGCAGCAGATCGCCGGTCGAATGCGGCTGGAACGTCATCCGATCTCGGTGAGCCATGAGACGATCTACAAGTTCGCCTATTCGGCCGACGGCCATGCCATCAAGCTGTGGCGGCATTTGCCGGAGCATCGTGCCAGGCGCAGACCACGACACGCCAGACGCAAGCACGGCCAACGGTTTAGCCCGGACTTGAACATCCTGCGCCGCCCAGACGTCGTTGCCGATCGCAAGCAGTTCGGCCATTGGGAATGCGATCTGATCCAGTTCCGCAAGAAGTTCGGAAAGGCCAATGTGACGTCGCTTGTCGAGCGGGTCAGCCGCTTTGCGATCTTTCTGCGCAACAATGATCGGCAGTCCCGGCCTGTTATGGACGGCCTCATACAAGCCCTGCAGTCCCTGCCCCATCTTGCCCGCCGTTCGATCACCTTCGACCGCGGGACGGAGTTCACCGACTGGCCGTATCTCCAGGCCAGCATCGGCACCCAAACGTGGTTCTGCGATCCACAATCACCCTGGCAGAAGGGCACGGTCGAGAACACCAACGGCAGGGTAAGGAAATGGCTTTCGAGAGAGGTCGATCCACTGTCGGTCACAGACGCCGATCTGATCGAGATCTGCAATCGGCTCAATGCGACACCGCGCAAATGTCTTGGCTATCGAACGCCAGCCGAAGTCTTTCGCAAAAAACTGCTCGCTCAGATGAGACACGCCGGTTAGCTTGGGCAGCCCCGCAAGTCGCGGTTCAGCATGAACTCACAGCTGATAACTAACACTGATTAACAATATGTCCCACCTTGGTCGCCTACCCTCGTGATGCTGGCGACATATATCTCCGATGTTCATATGCCGGTCTTGCTTGGCCAGGGCACCGTGAACGATCGCCGAATCTACCGTTTGCATCGCAGATATGAATCGGTTTCTTATGATCGATTCATATTAGTCGTTGGACGGAGTGCGCCTGACCGCCGACATTAGCGAGATGGATATCAACCTTGCCTCCATCTATCTCGAGCGGATCGATCAGCGCAAAAATATGGCGCGCTTCTATCATGTCTCGGTGGAGATCGACCTGTTCGGCGACATTCTCGCAGTGCGGCGCTGGGGCCGGATTGGCAGCGATGGACGTCGCGTCAGTCTTGTCCAGCGATCGGTGGCTGACGCGATTTACGACGTAGCGCGATGCGCTGACGCTAAACGACGTCGAGGCTACCGTGATACCGGCAGCCCGACTGGAGGCGCGCTCCTTCCCTCAATGCCGGCTCCGTTCAGGGCGCAGAGCTCAAAATAATCGATTCTAGCGCAAACGTCGTTGTAGGGAGTAATGGGGGGAATACGCCATTTTATAGCGAACGTCGTTTGCATGGACAGGACTTGCGGCCGTCAGGATGGACGGCTCTTGCAAGCCGGGAAATACGATGACGTGAACCTCACCGGATCAAAGCGGGGAGCCCTGCCCTTCGAGAGTTCACCTGGATGGATCGCCGCCGGGTTCGCCAGGCTCGTTGCGTTTGAGGTGACGCTTGGGCCGAAACGGAAACAGGCCATCGGCGTATTTACGGATCAAGCCGTCGATGACGTCATAGCTTTCGCGCTCGTCAAAACCTTGGGCCTCCAGACCAATGACGATATCCCTTGCGACCTCTTCGAGGAAGGATGGGCCTGCCACATCTCCGCTCTTGTGACCATCCGAGATCGTTTTCCACAAAAGCATCCGGGCGACATCGTCACGTGTCGGTCGGCGCAGGTCCTTGGCCTTGTCGCGCACGCCCTTCTGTCGGCTCCGCTGCTCGGCGGCCTTCGTCCGTTTCGATTTGACGGGCATGCCTTGAGGTCTCCGACAGCTGGTTGAGGATCACGCCATATTGCTCTGCCCCCGCTATAGCGAGACCGCCTTTAAAATCTCTCAAGCACGATGACCGGAGCTGGTGTCTCGCCCAAGGCGGCGGACCGCGCACCGATGGCACGGCACCATTCCGCCCTCAGGAATCGACGGTCTCGAGCTTTGAATCGCAAATTCTGTGTCTGGAATCGCGTCAGGGTAAATTGTGATGATGTCTGTCGATTTGCCTGCAAGTTACCTCGAAGTGCCGAGAGTGTGCCGGAGACTGGGCGCAGCCTGCTTTGCGTTTCGCGCAATTCGGATGACGTTGCGGTTCACTGTCAGGCAACGAGCTGTTCCTTGCCGGCAATGCCAACTCTCGCCTAGACCATACCCGTGTCCGGCCGGAGGCTCGATCCCTAGCGCAGCTTTGTCGATGCCGTCGGAATCGCAAATCTTCCGATCGGAATCGATGATTGCGCGCTCTGAATCGAAACTGCAGACTTCTGAATCGATTACAATGTGGCGAGAATCGAAAATCCGGAGTTTCGAAGCGAAGACGCCGAGTTTTGAATCGACGTTCCGTTATCTAGAATCGTGGTTCTGCAGCCTTCGGACGACAAGCAGCTCATTCTGGTTCCGGCATTCCTGGTTCTGCCAGCCCAAGCATCTGCCGGATCTCGCGCCCCTCCATGACACCCCTCTCCTGCAACCGGCCGGCAATCTCAAGCAAATCATCCCGGTGGCTCGTCAACAGCTCCAACGCCAATGTCTCGCCTGAGATCAGGCGCTCGTTGACTCTTGCCGCCAGTTCACGATCGAGGCTCAGCAGATCGAGACTGCCGGAGGGATTGCGATAGAGAAGCGGATTGACACTGGAAAACCCGAGCCTAGTCTCGGCCGCCAGCGCATAATCCGTCGCCTGGGCCAGATCGCTCGTATCGTCGCCGCCGGCTCCGGCAACCACATCGCCAAGGATCAACCGTTCGCTCACCCTCCCCGCAAGAAGGCAGGCCAACGTTTGCGTCAGCCAGCTCTCGGTCTGAGCCATGTCGTTTCTGCGGCGCGTCAGCACCTGTCCGAGATTTTCTGCGCCGACGGTGACGGACAACAACTCGCCGACCCCCAGTAGCGACCAGGCAATAGCATGTCCCGCTTCATGCAGGCAGACACGCCAGAGGACATCGTCAGGCATCCGCTTGTGTCTACCCTGAAGCGCGATATCGATGTCCTGCCACGTCAGCGGTCGTTTTTGCCGTCTGGCAGACTGGCGGGCTTCGCGCACCAGCCGCTCGATATCGGCTCCGGTCTGTCCCAGGGCTCGGACCGCAAGCGGCCGCAGTCCGGCATATGTCGATCTGGTCATATCAGTCACGGAGGGGCCTCCTGTTCTGGTCGATGTCGTTGCCGTTGTCCGGGTCTGCCGCATCCGCAGACGGTGTGCGGCGCTGTTTGAGAGGAATAGCGTTTCTCGGCGCGGCTGGCCGCAATCGGGCTTTGGGGATTGCCGCCGGTACAGTGGCCAGAACACTTTCGAGATCGGCGCCGAGATGATGTGCCAGAATGCCTGTCAGCGCATCGACATCGGGCATCGGGATAACGATGTGCTTCTCCAGCCGCCCCGAGCGCAACAGCGCCGGATCGATCCGGTCGGGGAAGTTCGTTGCCGCGACGACGATCACGCCTTCCGATTTCAGGGCACCGTCGAGCAATTCCAGCAGGCTATTGACCAGGGAGGTCCAGTAATCGTCATAGGACCGATTACGATCGCCGCCCCCTGCCCGGCTGCCGATGCCATCCAGCTCATCGACGAGCAGGATGCACGGAGCGTTCGCTCGCGCTGTCTTGAATGCCGCCGACATGCGCTGCAGCACATCGCCGAGATATCCGGGCTCGAGCCATGACGTGACCGAACTGATCACCAGCGGCACCTTCAGCGAATTGCACAATGCCCGTGCAAACGTCGTCTTGCCCGTCCCGGGCGGACCGGACAACAAAAGTTTGGTGCTCATGTCGCCCCAGCCGATCTCTCCTGCCCGCCATTCAACGAGGTCCGCCTTGAGATCCATCGCCCAAGATGTCGCATCTCCATAACCGGCCAGCGTTTCGACACGAAGTGTCGGAGCAGCTCGTTTGCGGACAAGTCCCGCAGACGAGCTGATCGAACCAAGGCTTGTGGCTGGTTCTTGCTCCACGGTGACCGCGTCGGGCTGGATGATATCGACGGAGACCTGTGTGTCCGTGCCCTTACGCTTGCCCCCTCCACTCTTGCGGTCATCCGTGTCACTGCCGCCGCTTGCTTCGTCCTCACTGGTGATCGGGCGGGCCAGAATTTCAAGCGCGGTGAGGATGGTCTCGACAGAGCGCCCTGGCCGGACTGCCAATGTCAGATCGTCGATATGCAGACGCGACAGATCGAATGGTGTCTGGCGGAACTGCTCGAGTGTCTCGTGAACCGGGATGCCGCAGCAGATCGACAACAGCGAAGCGAGAATGTCTTCATCAAGCGGTCCGCATTCCAGGACCAGATCGGCTGTCTCGACAATACCGGACATCAGCGCCGCTTCGGTTTCGTCCGCGATTATCACCGGCAGATGCGTTTCGCACAAAACATTGCTGATCTGCCGGCGCACCATCGTTTCCTTCGATTTTGCGATGGCCTTGCCCGAGGCGGCCGCGACCTTTCGGCGTTTCTTGGCCGTCCGCTTTTCGTCATAGCGGTTGGAAAGCGAAATCAAGTGAAACAGATCCGCGAGCTTTGCCCAGAAGGGAACGATAACGCCCTCCTCCAATGCCTGGCCAAACCGATGCTCAAACCCACCGACCGGTGCCTTGATCAGGATGAAGGGGTCGGGTTGCGACAGAGCGTCCAGAAAATCGGCTATTCCCGCCAGACTTGATCCGGCGGCGCGCGCAACGAGCAAGGCGACCGCAACCTTGTTGACATCCGGCGACGGCAGGAATGAACGGACCAGTGACAATACTGCTCGACTGTCGGACGCGTCGCCTCTCACGGGACGCACGGGATCGATATGGTTGAAAGGGCGAGCAGCGGAGACGATTGCACGCCGTGCCGGCGTCTCGTTGGCCGTATCCGGCTCATAAGGGATGCCGACGATCCGATCTGCCGGGTCATTCTCGCCGCCATCGGCCTGCGAACCCGTTTGTGAGGATTTCAGCAAGCGGGCGAGGACCCGGCGATCCCGCTCCGGATCGCCGGTCAGAAGATCGCATGGGTCTGCGGCGACCCAGAGGTTGGTTTTCGCCTCACCGAATTCGCCAATCGTGTGCATGTCCAGTAGCTCGACGTTCGCGGCGCTGGCATAAAGATCGAGAATGGCCAGGCGGCGGATGCGGCGCAGGAAAAAACGCATCAGCCGTTGTTCGAGGGTTTCTGCCGCACGAGACTTGATGTTGCCAACCATCATGCGCCCTCCCCGTTCAGCTCAGGCAGATCCAGAAACCTGGCATTGCCGGTCAGCCATTCGCGCACCATGATCGCGGCAGCATCGCCACGGTCGCATTCCTGCAGCAACCAGCGACGCAGTTGCGTCGGCAGACTGGTCATGCTGATGCCGCGGCGGCGGGCAAAGCGGATCGAAGCGCCGACCACAGCCGCCACATGCAGTGCCCGGTCTTCGTCGGTTTCGACCAGAGCCCCGACCGCGAATTCGATCGCAGCGGCATTGGAGGTCACACCCGCGATGTATTCGGCTCCAGACGTGTTTGCGGTCTGGGGCTGGCGAAGTCGCTGGCCCGGAAACTTGATGATGTTGGTCGGTGTCGTCACGTTGACGTCTCCCATTGGCCGGACGCTGTCTGCATCCCGGCTGAAGCCTGATGGAAAAGAAGGAATGGACCGGTGCGGTCGCAGCCGTCGGTTACCGCAACTCCGAGCCCGGAACTTTCGCAAAGCCGATGCGCGGCATGGTCGCGTGCCCGGCAGCTTTTGCCGGATCAGCATCGTTGGCGGCGCCGGACGCGGCCAACGATGTTCGCTCATTGGTTTCGTCTGCTGTGGCAGTCCCCTGCCCGCCCTCGCCCGACTGGAAATCTGGCGCGCCGTGAAGCTGTCGTCGTGCACCTGTCCAGTTCCCGGTGATCTTCTCGCGGAACAGTTCGCGCAGTCGCGTCATCGCTGCACCGGCGCCGTTGATCTCGAGCAGATGATCGAGGTGACTGAGCGGCCAGATGCCGCCATCGATATCCGTCCTCTGGCTTTCGGCATTGACGATCACCACGCGGACATCTTCCGCCACCAGACGCCGGTGTTCCTTGTACAACAAGTCCGGTACGACAAGGGCTGCTGCCAGCATACGGCTCTTGAGTGCTGCAATCCGCGACACCTCGTAGGACGACAGGCTGCGCTTGACATCGATCACATGCGCAATCCTGGTCGGACGATTGAGGATCAAAAGATCCGGCGTGTAGGATCTGCGCCCGCCGCTATCGGCATCGAGCGTCAGGCTGCGATAGAGATGCACGGCATTCTTCTCGACAAGCTGCATGGCGGCCGGTGTCACGGGAAGACGCAGATTGTCGGTCAGTACGACCAGATCGGGATTGGTCGTTGCAATCAGGCTGATACCGCGTTCGAGCACCTTTCCCTCAAGGATCGGAATGGCGCGCAGGATGGCCGACATGCTGTCGATCCCGGCATCGAGGGCGCCGGCCAGCGCATCGGCCGACAGTGCCGATGTGACCTCGGCGACCAGCTGTTCGAACACGCTCGCCATCGCGTCGGGATCGACACTGTGACGATAGAGGCAGGCCGGTGATGGGGCGAGCGTGGTGTTGGAAAGCAGTGGGGCGGATGATGGTGTCGTGGTCATGGAAATCTCCTTGGATGACACGATCCGGAACCGGGCACAGGTCTGCAAATGCGGAAATAATTTCCGCATAGATAGATCACGACAATCGATCAGACAGAAAAGCCGGTCGGATGGCTGCAGTCAGCGCTCGAGCGTGGCGATGGGTGTCACAGCCGCAGATGATGCTGACCGGTGCGATCCGGTATGCAGCCCGGTGGCATCGGTTTCAACAGGAGAAATATTCGGAGATGCTTCCGGAACGGAAGCGAAGCAGTTATGGGTCGACATAGCCCAATCCTTTTTACCAAGGTTGCGGGTCAGGCCCTCGTTCGATGTGTCCAGCATCGTCGGGGGCCGCTAAGTGTCTGCAGGAGCACGTTTTTCCGCAGACCCTGTCGACATAGCCCGGAGAACCGGTCCCGGCAAGCCAGTGGAACGCATCCGGAACAGAAAGAGCCCTGGTATGGTTAACGGCGGACGTGGCACGAAAATGCCCGGACACCGAGCGGGCATCCGGGCATAAAATTCGGCATGGTCGTTACCTCAGGTCAGAGCATCTTCGACCTCGGTTACGGCACCGAGGTCGCGCTGCTCCACAGAATTGAAACCGCGTCATGCCGGTCGCGAAAGGACCCGGTTCGAGATATGCACAATCCAGGTCGGTCAGCCAGCAGATCCGAACTCGAGCATCACCGTCTCGCGATCCATGCATGCCCGAACAAAATCTCGGTGCTCGATCAACTCCGCTGGATGGGCGGTCCAGAACGGATCTGTATCCGGTTGCTCGACGACATCGGCAGTCGCATTGATCAACCACGCGGCGAGGCCATTTTCGCGATAGGATTTCAAGGCGTCGGCGAGCCCCAGAACCTGGCGCATCCGATCTGTTCCGAGGTTGACGAGATCAGCAAGACCATCCCGGTCGGCCTTTGACATGCGCGTGTCAAAGAAATTGCCGAGAAAACGGTGTGCGAAGATTGCGGCATTCAGCGCCATAGTATCGGTGTCGAACAGATCAGGTCTATGTACAAGGACGCAGTCGTGCTCGAAATCGCGTTGATGCCCACAGGTCTCTGACAGATCTCGACTCCGCGCGATAGCAAGTTCGTGATCTGCCAGCGAGTAGATACCAAAGCTGTTGCGATTGCCGTTGATGATGTCACGTAGCAATGCGTTGTCGTCGGAAACCAGATCAATCGTCAACGTCTTCGCGTAATGGTGTCTCCGGTTGATGGAAAGCAGAGGTCGCTTCGTTTTACAATACAATATGTTGTCGACCACGATCAGACGATCACTGCGGTCAGCGAAGGTATCGAGTTGACTTTGGGCGATATCGTTATCGAGTTTCCGGATGCCGAAACCTGGCAGATCAAGAATATTAGCAGGATGTTTCAGATCGATGTCCCCATGGCATCCCACAGTGTGCCACAGGTCGCGATGAACCTGCCAATAGTCGGTGACGTTGATCAGTGCGCGGTTTGAAGGATATGGGTGAATGTGTAGTCTTGCGCCTGCTTGTGGCACGTCGCCTGCACTTTGGAAAAACTCGCCATTCAGCACACGCATTTCACCATCGGGTAGGGTCGCAGCAATTGGTGCTTCGTCGGCGTCGATAATCGCAACGTCGATCTCTTTGGTGAGATTGGCGGTGATGATCTTCCGGTTTCGCGCCCGCCGCGGATAGCCCGTGGTGGCGACGGGAATTTCAAAGTTGATGGTGACGGTCATTGCATATCCTTCAAGTGTTTCGGCCAAGTGGAGGTTGATCTGCCGACGAGAGATCGTCGGCAGTCTGGTGGATCAAGCCGACTTGGCCCGCTTTCGGGTTTTCGCTTTTCCGTGCGCGGCGGCCTGCGAGCGGCTTTCCGCAAGGGCCCAGCGCATCGCTGTCTGCGCGTGTTCGACGAACATCTTGTGGAAGCCTTGTGGGCCATGCCAGTGATCGACGTCGCCGAGGTAGGAAAGCACCAGGATCATTTTGTCCCAGCGGTTCAGCGTGTTCCACTCGCCATGGTGCTCTGAGGCTTTGTGCCCGCGAGACGACGCCTTGGGGCAGGCTCGCGTCTCGGCATGCGGGCTCCTCGTCCCGCCGGCGACACTGCGCCGGCGGTCTTCTTCTTCCTCCCATCAGACATTTGCGGCACCTTCGGTCTGAACTTCAGGCTCCGGCGCGGACATCTCGACGGGTGCGATGGAGGGCACCTTGGCGATACGCGTTCTCGCCGGTACCTCCTTTGCATGGTCCCCTGCCCCACCATCGATCTCCTCGTTCAGAGGCTCGTCTGCGACGGCTGAAGTCGCCTGATCAGCGTCATGCTCCGCGGTATCATTTTCGCCCTCATCCGCAATGTCCACTGCGGCCTGACCGATCAAGCCGGCAGTGCCGGGGAACGCTTCGCCGAGAACCACGAAACGCAGAGCCGGCAGTGCCTCGTCGACGACCCAGTCGTGGAACTCTTCGCGGCCGGGGTAGCGCGGGGAATCCCCGAGACGGGCGATGATCCGCCGTGCCTTTTCCCATTCGACCGGAAGCGGAGCGTCTGAGCCGCGTGGCGAGATCACGGCACTCAGCAGAATGCCCGACCTCTGGCAGTCGGCTTCGAGCGCTGTTGCAAGCCTGGTTTTCGGGACGTGCTTGCCCTTGCGGATGTCGGCGACGATCAGTTCGACAGCCTTCAGCGAACGCTTGACGAGCTTGTTGATCACCTCCAGATCCACCTTCACCCTGTAGTCGACGGCACGGCGAAGGCCGGTAGCGCCGCCGCCTTCTGTTGCAGCCTTTGCCGGCGTGTCTCCCTTGATCCGCTGCTTGACCTTGCTGACGGTGAACTGCTCGCCCGAAAGGATCCGGCCGAGCAGTTCCGTGATCACGGGCGCATCCGCCGTCGCGATGGTCGTCATGACGGTCGGCTTTACCGCTGCGGCGATCAGCAGCTCCTGCTGCTCCACAGTGAAGACCTCGACGCGGATCGTGTGGTTCCACGCGTTGCGGACTGTCATCCCGCACTCCAGTTTCAGCCACTTGCCGAAGGACTTTTCCGGCAGCACCGACTTGACGCGGATGAGCTGCCGGCCGAGCTCGAGCGCTTCTGCCGCGTCCCGCCTGCCGAGAGACGCGATGAAGCCGCTCACCTCCGACAGAAGCGGCCGGTGCTCCTCCGGTGCTACGAACGTTTCTGCCGTCTTGCTTGCCTTGGCCTTATTGGCCTTCTGTGTTTTCTGCATCTGGAACTCCCTTGATGCGATTGCTGGGGTAGCCGAAGCATTGGGCAATGCTCCTCGCTGACGCCTCCTGCGAGCGATGGCGTCAAAATGAAGCATTGATTTTGGAGGGGATCGTCAGACCCTGCCCCGCCGTGCGTATTAACGCCGGTGGCAGCAGGGCGCCGACGAGATCACTTCATGACGGACCGGCTTCGGTCATGCAGCGGCGCTGCCAATGCTCCTGGGTCCGCATGTATGCGGCACGTCGCGCGACCCAGTCGCCACGGACCAAGCAGTCGAGAAAGGCGGTCTGATAGGATGCGATCATCGCATCCTCATGCGCGCTGAGCGCTTTGCCGGACACCTGAGACTGGCGCAGGATGTAAAGGATGAGAGCCGGCAGCGGGTACAACCACATCGCAACGCGCAAGTTCGACATCATAGTGCCCGCCGGCAAGCCGATCGCGATCGAGCCTGGGTTTGCGGCCCCGATACGCAAATGCAGTGTATCGTTTGGGTCAGCAACCAGTGTCATGCCGTCCAGGCAGAGGTCCCCCTTACGGCCGCAAGTGTCATCAAGCAGATTGCGGGAAGAGCCGGGGGCCCCGTGAGCCTTGTCTGCTAGTGCCATGATTGCAGGAGAGAAGATCATGCCTTGTCCTTTCCGGTATCGTTGTTGGATTTGCCCTTCCAGCTCGTCTGGCCAGAGGTGTGGGCGGTGCAATTGGCGAGCCCATAAGGCCCGAGCGAGAATGCCCGGTTCCAGCTGTCGCGCAGCCATTCCAGAGCCTCGCAATGATCGCCATACTCGATCATGTCGATGAACGCGTTGAGGTTGGCGTCTACCTTCGCTTGCCAGCTCTCGGCACCGGGATCGAAGCCCGGCAGATGGCGCAAGCTGTGAAGAAGCAGGTCAGGTGCGATGTTGACAAACATGGTCGCCAGGAGATCACCGAGTGTCCCAGACGCTGGCAGTGCGATGTACACGGCGTGCTCGGCGGGTTGGCTAAACATCGGTACGAGTCGAATTCCATGATGTGCAGACACTTCGAGCACGCGCCCCTTCAAGCCCCTGGAGAACTGGCCTGGCCGGAAGGTCGCCGTGGAATGCTGCGTTGCACCAGGCGCCGGGTGCAGGTTCCAACGAAGGGCCTGCAGGTGTTCAGCGGACAGTTCCAAGGTAGTGTCAGTCAAGTTCTTGGTCACAGACCCTCCTTTGGCATTTCGATGCCCTACAGAGTGTTGGAATTTTTTGGGTGGAAACCTGCTCGATCGTCGCGGATGCGAGCCGGAGCTACACCGGCGACTAGCCGTGCTGCCCGATCTCACGCACCGCCGCCTCATCGAGACGCTGCCGTGCGATGTTCACATAGGCGCGCTCCTTCTCGATCAGGAGCGAGTGGCGTGCATGACGGTTGCAGACTGCACCCACCGTGCCGGCCCCCGCGAACGGATCGAGAACCAGGTCGCCCGGCGCCGTCAGGGCACGCACAAAGCGTTCGACGAGTGCCTCCGGGAACTGGCACGGGTGCGCGGTTTTTTCGGGATGGTTGTGTTTGACATTCGGGATATCCCAGACGTCGCCGGGATTCTTGCCGAGTGGATTTCCGCTCAGCTGCCCCTTCTTCGGTCCCTTGAAGTGACGCTTTCCCGGATACTTCTGCGCTACCCGGATCGCATCCAGATCAAACTGATAGGTGTCAGATTTGGTAACCCACACGATCGTCTCGTAGCGACCCGAAAGACGGTGCGAGCAGTGCAGACCATGTCCGAATGTCCATACAACGCGGTTGCGCACTTTCATGCCAAGCGCGCGAAACATCGCGACGAATTCGAGATCGAGCGGAAGCACTTCACCGGCATGAACATAGTTTCCGAGCTGCCAGCACATCGATCCATGGTCCGACAACACGCGATGGCATTCGCGGATGATAGGGTTCATCTGTTCGAGATATGCAGCCAACGACGTTGAGCGCTCGTAAGACTTGCCAATGTTGTAGGGCGGGCTTGTGAAGATCAAATCGACAGTCCCGCTCGGAAGCCGGGTCAGGACATCTTTGGCCTGGCCGTGGCGGATGTCGCAAAGTCCATGGACAAACGAAGCGTTCGGCTTGCTGGTCGCAAGGAGGGTTTCTCCATCATTTGCTCGCGAGGCCGCTTTCCTCGAGTGATGGCTAATTGCCGGGATCGGCATTGTAGATGTCGTCAGTCCGATGGTGTGTTTGGGGCGTTGTGTCGGCATCAAAGGGCTCCAATGTGCTTGTGCCACTTTAAAGCACCGATACGACCCCTCGATCTATGCACAACGTTTACATCGACAATACACATCCAAGCATCTGATATGTTTAGATTAAACCAAACAGTAACATCTCTTATATCGTTTCACACGAGGAGGTTTAAGGTTTGGCTAAGCAGCTCTTTTTGTGTCTTGTTAGACTGTGGACCTTATACCGACCTCTAAAGCTAGTGAGGTGAACATGACTACTGACTTGACTGCGATGATGGCGAGGCCGGTAAAGAAAAAAGACTTAGAGCCTAAAAACGATGGACCTCGATTTCCAAAATATCCACGAGAAGTTAGGTTTGAAAAACTTCGCGATATGATCGAACTAGGGGTGCTTATGGGCCGACTGACGCCGGAGAAAGCCGAGCGTCGAGCCAAAAAGTTCGGGTTAGCCCCTTTTGCGTCTGTGCCCGCTAAGATCTCATTTGATGGGCTTCCTGACCTCTGGACGCCGGAGATGGTGGCAACATGGATTGCCACTAAAGACCCAACGAGAGTAATTCGTCATCATTTCGAAAGTTGTCAGTCGTCAGCGATCTGGGTGCGGAACATGCCTGGCCGCTATCATTCGGGTACGGCAGATTTACTAAGTCGGGCGGCTCCATCGCGGCTTTTTAAACCCGGGTCGATACACGCGAAGGGCTACAGTAAGGTATCTCTCACCAAGACAAGCTTGTTCGACAGCTATTACGATTTCGATGGCGAACTATGCGCATTCCCCAAATTCCACGAATGGTTCCAGGAAGTGAAGGAACTTCTCGCTGCCGACCAGATTTGTTCGTGGGGAATGGTTTCAGAGGAGGATCCAGGCCGCAAAATTCGCCCTGATGAATGGCCCTTCGCAAGTTTCCGTCAGGGAGGCAATGGTAGAGCAATTCTCTATGTTGGAAGTGCACCGGTCTATGTTCAAATATTTTTTCTCGGGTCCGAAATCCTGGAGAAATTTAGTTCGGTGGGTTCACAGTATCGAGCTTGGAGGACGGATACAAAGGCGCTTCGTTCGTTATCTTTAAGCAGGCGCATTCTCATAGCGTCGATGCAAAAAAGCGAGAAATTCGCACTTGGATTTCCAATAAATCGCCTATCCAAGAAGGATTTACACAAAGAAATATGGGATTGCATAACGGACGCTGATCTAAAGAAAAAATACGAGGTTACAAGCGATGCGAAGTTCTACAACTTTATAAGTAACGCATTTGAAGCGTATTTTGAAGAGAAAGGGTGATACTCCCGTTTTTAACGGGGCTCGTCAGCAGAAGTCACGCAACCATTTTCAGTTTCTTTACGGGTGCTTTGCCACCAATGGCCATATCGGGCCGTTCGCTGTTGTCGATCTATAGCCACTGCGTGGCGAATTCCCTGCGCCTCCTCTGCTCGTTCTTGTCGTTCAGCTGGGCGCTGTAACGATAGCAGGTCTCGCTGACCGCGAAGGTGCGGCCAGGCAAGCGCAATGCTCACCCCCGCGCGATGCCACTACTCCCCCGGCCATCCCTCGGCCGCCAGGCAAAGTGAACCTTTTGCGGATCGATAGGTTCAAAAGCTCGACATGTCGGACCAATAAGCCAACGGTCGAAAACTACTTTGCACATATCAACCGAAACTCAATCGAGGCAGCCGTGGTCGAAGCCCTGAGCAAGGAAGAGGCGCTGGCCGTCAAGGCCGCATCGAAGAATATGGAAGCGGCGACGATTGCCGGCGCCTCGTCAAGAACAGCGGTTGGCTGCCTCGTCCGATCCGCGTTCGGCAGAAAGACGAAGCCGAAAGCGTGGACGTCGATTTCCCCGTTGCTGCGGAGCAACGGGGGGACAGGCCAAATCGGTTTCCGGTGCGGCTTCGCTTGCCAGAAGGGAGCCCTAAAGCCCCTCCCCTTCCCGCCCATTTTCGGTCTTCTTACTCTCAAGGTCATTTGAAAAGTTGCGAGGTGGCAACTCGGGGATTACAGCCGTAACCGATGAAAGTTGCCAGGTAGCAACTGGGTGAAACCCCGATCCGGCTCCTGAGCGCGATCGCGAAGTCTGACGATCAATGTACGCTCAGCCGGGTATGTCGTGAAAACGCAGTCCCTCATTAAAAACAACTTATCGCGGAGGCAATCCGGCATTAACCGCTCATTAACCCTTATTTTCTTGCCAATCCTTGCGACTCGGGGCATCTTTGGCTACGAATTATCGACTATGTGGGGAGAATTATCGTAGTTATGGCAAAGGCTCGTAGTCTTGCAGCGGGGTTGATGTCCCCGAAGCGGCCGATGACAGAGGTTATTGCCGGCGACGGCGCCGCATTGTCGGAAGAGCTTCAGGCTATGCGCGCGGCGCTCTTTCCGCCCGTTGCCCAGAAGACGCTGCGCTCGTTCTCCTCCCTCGAATCGGCCAAGCTGATTGGCATCGCCGATGCCTATCTTCGACAACTGTCGCTGAACGGCAAGGGGCCACAGCCGGCGGTCACCCCCAATGGTCGCCGCTCCTATACACTCGACCAGATCAACGAGATCCGGGCTGTCCTCGACGAGAATTCCAAAGGCCGGCGCTACGTCCCGCGTCGACGCGGCGACGAACATTGCCAAGTCATGGCGGTGGTGAACTTCAAGGGTGGTAGCGGCAAGACGACCACGGCGGCGCATCTGGCGCAGTATCTCGCGCTTCAGGGATATCGGGTTCTGGCCGTCGATCTCGACCCGCAGGCGTCACTGACTGCGCTGCACGGGTATCAGCCGGAATATGACGTTGCCGCCAACGAGACCATGTATGCCGCGATCCGCTATGACGACGAGCGCCGCCCGATGAGCGATGTCATCAAGCCGAGCTATATTCCCGGCCTCGATCTCGTCCCTGGCAATCTCGAATTGATGGAATACGAACATGAGACGCCACGCGCTTTGGCCGAGCGTTCGTCGGAGCCGTTCTTCGGTCGGGTCGCGACAGCCCTTGGCACCGTCTCCGACAATTACGATGTCATGGTTCTCGATTGCCCGCCTCAGCTCGGCTACCTGACCCTCGGCGCGCTCTGCGCCTCGACCGGGCTTTTGATCACCGCGCACCCGCAAATGCTCGACATCATGTCGATGTGCCAATTCCTGCTGATGGCGTCCGACCTTCTCGGCGTCGTGCAAGATTCGGGCGGCGATCTCGACTACGACTTTATCCGCTACGTCGTGACCCGCTTCGAGCCACAGGACGCGCCGCAGACGCAGATGGTCGGATTCATGCGCTCGCTGTTCCGCGAGCGGGTGCTCACCAACACGATGCTCAAGTCCACGGCGATCTCCGACGCAGGCCTGTCGAAGCAAACGCTCTACGAAGTTGGCCGCGAGAACTTTTCGAAAAACACCTATGACCGCGCGGTCGAGTCGCTCGACGGTGTGAACAGCGAGATCGAAGGTCTGATCCGGCAGGCCTGGGGCAGGGCGGCATGAGCAGAAGAGACACGCTGAAGGCAGCGCTGACCCGTCGCGAACAGGAGTTGCCACCTAGCAATTCTGTCGTCGAAAGCCCTGAAAACAATGACGCTGCGCCGCCGCCCGCTCCGGAAAAGAAGCTCCAGCATATCCGCTCTGGCGCCGTGGGCGCGATGAGCCGAACGTTGGGCAATATCGCCACCGCCGCCGATCAGGCCAAGGCTCTGATCGCGGCGGGATCGGCCGTTGTAGAAATCCCGACTGACAAGCTCGACGGTTCCTTCGTGTCTGATCGATTGCCAGATGACGGCGAGGACTATCAGCGCCTGGCGGATGCGATCCGCGAGACCGGCCAGAAAAGCCCCATCCTCGTCCGACCGAACCCTTCCAATCCGGACCGCTATCAGATCGCCTTCGGCCACCGCCGGGTGAGGGTGCTGGCGTCACTCGGTCGGCCCGTCAAGGCCGTCGTGCAGAACCTGACCGATGAAGAGCTGGTGGTCATTCAGGGGCAGGAGAATTCGGCGCGGGCGGATCTCAGCTACATCGAGCGCGGTCTCTTCGCGCTCGCGCTGGAAAAGCGTGGCTTCGATCGGCAACTGATCATGACCGCGCTGGGGATCGAGAAGACCCAGCTGTCACGCCTGATGAGCCTCACGCATTCCTTGCCGCGTCCGTTGATCGAAGCCATCGGACCGGCGCCGAAGGCTGGCCGCCCGCGCTGGTTAGGTCTTTCGGAGCGGCTGGCAGAAACGAAGCGGAAGGACGTCCTGAACGCGTTGCTCGAAAGCCGTGAGTTCAAGGACGCAGACACCGATACGCGCTTTGCCAAGGTGATGACTGTCCTGTCGGCGAAAAGCACCAAGAAGCGCCCGGAACCGATCAAGGCGCCGAACGGCGCGAAGCTGGCGCTTCTTGAGCGCGGGACTGGCAAGGTCAATCTTGTCTTCGATGAGCAGGCGACTCCGGCCTTTGCCGACTATGTCGCGGCCCAGCTGAACCAGTTGCATGAAGAATTCCTGAAGAGCCGGCGCGACGATCAGTCGTGAACGGGTCACCAAGGTATCATGTCGAACTCTAACGAAAACAGAAGGACATAACTGCAAAAGAAAAGGCCCCCAAACGTTGCCGTCGTGGAAGCCTCTCTTGTATTGTCGCAGATCGAGAATCGCATTTCCCCGAATCCCAGTCAAGAGTCTCTGGCACCATTTTGGTGAGCGTTTTTCTTTTGCCTTGTGAAAGGTGAAGACAATGCAGGTCGGACAGGTCACGACGCCCTTCGGGCGTCGTCCGGCGAAGCTTGCCCTGGTAAAGGGTCAGCTTGCCGGACGCGAAATCAAACCCGGGAAATCAGTCGACAAGTGGAAGGTGTTTCGCGACGCCTGCGAAGCACGTGGCATACTCGGCCTCGCGGACCGAGCATTGGCTGTCCTCGACTCCCTTCTGAGCTTCTATCCGGAAAACACATTGGTGGAAGGCAAGCCGCTGATCGTGTTTCCGTCAAACAACCAACTGAGCATTCGTGCTCATGGCATCGCCGGTACGACGCTCCGGCGCCATCTGGCGGCACTGGTGGACGCCGGACTGATCATCCGCAAGGATTCGGCCAACGGAAAACGGTTTGCCCGAAAGGATAGGGCAGGGGAGATCGAAACGGCCTATGGTTTCGATCTGACGCCCATGCTGGTGCGGTCCGAGGAGCTGGCACATGCCGCCCAGGAGGTCGTCTCTGCGCGTCGCCGCCTGTCGGCAACCCGAGAACAGCTCACCATATGCCGTCGCGACGTCCGAAAGCTGATCACGGCAGCGATCGAGGAAGGGGCAGCAGGTGACTGGACGATGGTCGAGGCGACCTATATCGCGCTTGTCGCCCGATTGCCCCGCACGCCGACCATGGTCGATATCCTACCCGTCCTCGATGAAATGCTGATGCTGCGTGACGAGATCGTCAACCGCCTGGAACTGCAGACGAGATCTTGAAAAAACAGACATCAATGACGTCCAGAACGGGCGCCATATACAGAGTTCAAATACCGAATCCAGCAATGAACTTGAACCTCGCTCCGAAGAAGAGCAGGGCGAAAAGCCGAGCCTGGCCAGCCGGCCGATGCGCGAACCGGCACGTATTCTGCCATTGGGACTTGTTTTGCGGGCATGCCCTGAAATTGCGATGATGGGGCCGGGTGGCGAAATCAAGAGTTGGCGCGACCTGATGTCGGCTGCGGTCGTCGTCCGCTCGATGCTCGGCGTCAGTCCGAGCGCCTATGAGGCCGCCTGCGCCGCGCTCGGCCCGGAAACCGCTGCGGTCGCGATTGGCTGCATCTACGAGAGGGGAGGGCATATCAACTCCGCTGGCGGTTACCTGCGTGATCTGACCCGAAAGGCGGAGCGCGGAGAGTTCTCGATTGGGCCGATGGTGATGGCGCTGTTGCGCCTGAGAGGCGAGGGAGCATATGCAGTTGCGACCTAGCAACTTCATATGCTCGTAGAACCCGCAAACCTCGGTGGAGCAGGGTGTTTGGTAGCTTGTCGTTTTCGACTGCGCCACCATCGGCATTGCTGTGTTAATAAAACCGGCTGATTGAATGCCGGTGACGGAGGCTCCGATCAACGCGCACCTGATCAGGTGCGGCGAAGGTGCGTGCATTGTCCGTAATTTATTGCTGGCGGTGAGGCGAATGGCCGGTCCCACCCCTGATTTTCTCCATTCCATCCGTCATCGCATACAGAGCTTCAAAGCGGGTGCCGAAGAAGGGTCGGATGCCCTTGGTAGTTGTTACACCTATTTACAGCAAGATCAGTTGAAATCGCTTTGACAAGCATCAGCGCCTTGGCGCAAGAGTGAAACCGAGGCGCGGACCGGCGGTGCATACGACCGCAAAGCGACTGAGTGGGTGGCCATCATGGCGAGGAAATGAAGTTCGCTTCGGGCCGACTACAGTCTCTATAGCATGCGAGCGGCGCGTCCACTTCGTCGCGTCGCATTGTTATAATAGCTCGACGCCTGTTGCACGGATCGATGTCGTGACTGCTCCATAGCCTCGGGGAGGGGGATGCCGCGGTTCGCAGCTTCCGTCAGATACCCTGACCGCAGCCCATGCGCCGAAAACTCCCCAGGTTCCAGCCCGGCCATTTCCGCCCGCTGCTTGACGATCTGATTGACCGCACTCGGCTCCATTGCCCGCTTCGATACATTGCCCCAACGATCAACCTTCCGAAAAATACTCCCGCTCTCGATTTTGGCCGCCGCTAGCCAGGCATTCAGTGCGTCCACCGGCCGACCCGTGAGGTAGACGACTTCTTCATGCTCTGCACCAGAAGTCTTGGTGCGGCCGAGATGGATGGCGAGAGAGGGGAGGGGAGGGCCGCCCTCGACGGCAATCGGCGGCTCGATCGTAAGCTGTTCCGTGCGCAGACTGGCGATCTCGCTACGCCGGCGGCCGCCCGACGCAAAAGCCACCATCAGGATCGCCCGATCACGGACATCACAAAGACTGCCCATGCTGCAGGTCGCCAGCATTTTGCCAAGCACATCTCCAGTGACAGCCTTGGCGCTCTTGCGTTTTCGCGGTCTCGGAGTGGCGCGCACGGCAAGCCGGATGGCCGATTTAAGGGCGGGTGATGAGAAGACGCCGGTCAGGCCCCGCCATTTCGTCAGCGTCGACCAACTTGCAAGCCGCCGGCGCACCGTATCGGGCGCATGCGGCCCGGAGGATCGAAGGAAGCGTTGCTCGCGCAGGCTTTGCTCGACATCACTTGGCATGCCGTGGTGAGGATCGCTGCTGCGCTGTTCGGGTTGCCATAGATGGTGGGCGACGAATTTCAGAGCCAAGGCCTCGGGTGCTGGCCAGGGGAGGGAGGAACCGGTTGCCGCCAGCGACCAGGCCTGCAGATAGGCAAGGTCGGACGTGAGGGCGCGCAGCGTGTTTTCGCCCATGCCCTCGTTGACCAGGTGACGTAGTGTCTCGACATCCTGGTCAGTAAGGATGTCGGCCAACTCATCGCGCCTGTCGATTGGTAGGACGGCTGCGATCGTGTCCAGTTCTTTAGCTCGGCGATCAACGATGGTTCGGCTTCCGCGCGTCATGCCGTTGACGATGCTGGATGCAGTTTAAGGTCCGTCTGGCCGAAATCTCGCCCCTTGAAGAGCAGGGGCGCCTTGGCAACAGCAGCGACAGAATAGGAAAAGCAATCACCCATGTTGAGGCTGGCCGGGTGGCGTCCTTTGCCAAATCGGTCTAGCGCGGCTTCAGCTTCACGATAGTGCTTCTCGTTGAAGGCGACCGGCATGATGTTCGGTGCGTCAATGAACCTGGAGACGATGTCGGCGGGATTGGAAAAACCTTTGGCTGTCAGAACCGTTCTTGTTTCAAACAGAGTGGGCCAGCCTATAACAATCTCTTCTTGCCGTAGGACTGATTTGAAGGCCTCGGCTTCCGGCTCCTCAAGGACGATCGCAACAATCACCGAGGTGTCGATAGCAATCATATCGGCAAGCCATTTTCGTCATAAAGATCATCATGCGCAGAGGTTGTGCCAGCCGGGACAGTGCGGCGGCCTTCGGCTGCAAGCTCCCAGACGGCATCCAGCGGATGCTTTTTATCCTGCTGCCTCAATTCGACATCGTAGCGTTCAAGCGCCAGTTCGACAAGCCGATTGATCGGCTGCCCGGTACGACGCGCAAGCGCATGCGCCAGATCTCTCGCCTTGGTGCTACGGATGGAAAGTTGTGGCTCGGACATGATATTCCTCGTCTAATTGAGGCCGTAACGTAGCGTTTTCCGCCTAAGATAGCAAGAAATCGCTGACGGATGGCTAACATCCGATAACCTATACTTATCGATGGCTAGGCGTGGCCAGGGCATCATATCCAGTGGCGAACCATAATGCCGAGTGTGGCTTTTACTTCCCGATTTCAATTGAAACGCTAAGCTGAAAATCCAGCCCGCATTTTTGACCTAACGATTTCATCACCGGGGCAGGGGAGGGGCCTTTAAAGCCCTGACGCCTTGGTAAGATTGGTACGGAAGCGATCGCGCCGTCGCTGATATTTGCGCGTCATCTCGGCCGAGGCGTGCCCCAGCTGCTTTTGCACGTACCGTTCCTCGATCTCTGCCGAGGAGGCAAGGCCGGCGCGCAGCGAGTGGCCTGAGAACAGCGATGCCCGCTCGCCTTCCGGCAGATCGGAGCGGACGCCGGCGGCGAGCGCGGTCTGCTTGACGAGGCGAGCGACATGCTTGTCGGAGAGCCGCTCGACGTCGATAGTCTTGTTGTCCTTGAAGATGCGCCGGAAGAGCGGACCTCTGGCGATCCGGCCAAAGCGGATCCAGCTCTCCAGCGCAGCAACGGGGCAAGTTTGGTCGGAAGCGCCGCGGCCGACCTCGACCTCGCGCCATCCGGTCTTGCCGCGCAGCGTCACCAGCACACCCTCGGGAAAAATCTCGATCCAGCCATGGCCGTCGCTGCGATCGTCGCGGACGATGTCGAGCCCGACGATCTCGGAGCGTCGTAGGCCGCCGGCGAAGCCGAGCAGCAGGATGGCCCGGTCGCGCAGACCCCGCAGATCATGGCCGAGCGTGTTGACCATCGCTTTGATGTCGTCGCCCAGCACCGCCTCCTTCTGCCGTGGCGGCGTTGCGTGCCTGCGGCGAATGCCGGCAAGCACCGTCGCAATATGCCGATCGGAGCGATCCATCGGCACGCCGCGCTGGGTAAAGTTCCACGCCAGGCCGGACAGACGCCGCTCGATCGTCGCGACCGAAAGGGGAGGGACCCCGCGCTTCGGATCGCCTGAGGCGCAGGCGCCGATATAGAGGCCGATGACCTGGCTGGACGGCGGCATGGGCTCAAAACCTTCCCGGCGGCACCAGGCGATAAAATGCCGCCAGTCCTTGGCGTAGGCGTCACGGGTGTTTTCGGAACTGGCGGCGTTGGCGTAGGCGGTCGCGGTCTCGACGAGGGCTTCCAGTCGCGCCGGGACACGGGGTGTCGGCCGCGAGGCGACCGTCGCTTGCGGGGCGGAGGCACCAATTTCCATGACAATGTCGACGACGTCGGGCAGATCGTCATGAGCAATATCGGCGATTTTGGACGTGTTTGCCGGGGGATTTTCCATGGTTTCGGAGGCTACCATCATATGTCCGGTAATGGAAGGTTACCGGACATAAAACTGTGTTGACGGGCTGTGCGGTTTTGGCGGACATCTTTGGTATGAACTGCACGCTTCGACTATGCTCGGCGGCATGGTTTCGCGCTCCGGCTCCGCTCTCGCCGCCCCGGCCCCGCCGACGGCCTTCCCTACCTTCCGAGCAGCTCCTGCGCCAGGCGACGACCGGGACGTGGGCTCATGCTGGCATAGGCGCCAAGCAGGTCTGGAAGCTTTATGGCCGGTTCGTTGCCCTCCGAAGCACCCGGCCGTCCTCTTCTTCGTCCGAGCGCGTTCGCCAGTAGCTCGATCCAAGCGTGGCGATCACTCGGCGGCGGAATGAGACGCAGGAGACGGCGTGCTTTCCGTTCCTCATCGTCATCCTCAGCCCCATCCACAGGCCGTTCACTTGGGAGATTGAGGCGTTCAGCGCAGTGCGTCCGTGCCGCTGTCGACAGGCTGGTGAGGAGCCTCGTCGAGTAGTAGCCGCTAGCGCTGGGCATTCTCAACAGTCGACGAATAAGCACAGGGCCAGACGGGGAGTGGGCGATTGCTTCCAGGCTGCAGATATTGTCGATGCAGCGGTCGAGCGTTCTCGTCGCGGGGCTGAGGTAAGGAATGGGTGCGCGGCGCAAGTCATAGCCGCACGGGACACAATAATGTTGCGGCACGAGTTGGGCTTGGTCGAAAACCGCAATGTGGCCGCGGCAGGATGGGCATCGGTCACGCAATCTGCAGCCATGCTTTGTGCATGAAACTCGGCTGGCAAGCCGCCATCGCCGTCGAAAGTATGGCTGCGCATCGTCAGCAAGACAGCGACAACAGAACTGCAACCACGTTGAACCGTCGCGCCGCCCGCTGTTGCGCAGCGGCAGCAGGAGTTGCTTCGGCAAAGCGGAAGACAACGTCATTGCCGAGAGCTGATCGGACGGAATACCGGTGTGTGTGTCAATCGGCGTCCAAAATTCACCCCTTATCGGCATCCAATTTTGCCCCCCTGGTGGTGTAGATCAGCGCTTGGCCTGCCCGGCGCTGGCCGGGGTTGCAGAGGGTAGGCCAAGTGCGGGTGATGGTGGTCTTCGGCTTTAGCTTTGAGAGCGGTTTTTGAAGCGCCAGGACTCGTTTCCGGTTTCGACAATCTCGCAATGATGGGTCAGACGGTCCAGAAGTGCTGTCGTCATTTTGGCGTCGCCGAACACCGTCGGCCATTCGCCGAACGCCAGGTTCGTGGTGACGATGATCGACGTGCGCTCGTAGAGCCTGCTGATCAGATGGAACAGGAGCTGACCGCCTGCCTGGGCAAATGGCAGATAGCCGAGTTCGTCGAGGATGATGAAGTCGAGACGGTTGAGATAGTCGGCCGTCCGCCCTTGCTTGCCGCTGCGCGTTTCCGTTTCCAATCGATTGACCAGATCGACGACGTTGAAGAAGCGCCCGCGTGTTCCGTTGCGGATGAGGGCTCGGGCAATCGCGATGGCGAGGTGGCTCTTTCCGGTTCCCGTGCCGCCGACGAGCACGACGTTGCGCTGATCGGCGACGAAGGTGCCGGTGGCCAGCTCCCGCACCAGGGATTCATTGACCGGCGTATCGGTGAAGTCGAAGTCGTCGATGTCCTTGGCGAGCGGCAGCTTGGCGATGCTGAGCTGGTAGCGAATGGAGCGGGCCTGCTTCTCGGCGATCTCCGACTGCAAGAGATCGCCGACGATGCGCGGCGGTTCGTGCTGCCGTTTGATGCCGTTTCCCATGACCTCGTCATAAGCGCTGCGCATTCCATAAAGCTTCAGCGTGCTCATCAGTTCGAGAACCTGTGTGCGTTCCATCAGCTTGCCCTCCTGAGGCTGTCATAGCGCGCGCAGTCGGCAACCGGCTCATGGGTCAGCCGCAGCGCATCCGGGGTTTGCAGGGTTGCGGCCGGAGCCGGATCACGGCTACGGGCCAGAATGTTGATGATCACCGAGGCCGAGCAGACGCCCTGATCGAGCGCCTCCTGACAGGCAGCATCGACAGCCGCCAGGCCGTCGGTGGGAACACAGCCGAGGATGGTGACCATTTGCCGATCACCATCATGGACGCTCTTCAGCCGCCGGCGCACTTTCTCCATCGCTGCGGGCAAGACCCATTCCCGGAACGGCGCGCCGTTGCGCAAGGCACCAGGTTTACGAGCCAGAACAGGGACATAATGCCAGGGATTGTAGACCGTCTCGCCACGGCCAAAACAACGAGGATGCTCACCGACGTTCACGCCATCCTGCCGGATCACGATCTTCTCGGCATAGGCATGAACCTCGACAGGGCGGCCGACCGCAGTCGAGAGGACGGAGTATTTGTTGTTGTCGAAGCGGACTGTGCAGGTCTTCGACACCGAGGCGGGAACGCAGTGGAAGCCATCGAACGGTCCAACGTAATGCACCAGGCTGCCGCGCTCCTCCTCGAACATCTGCCAGATCATCCGCTCGGTCTGCTCGGGATGGCGGTGTGCCTTGGCGTAGGCGATGCATTTGTCGAGCAGCCAGACGTTCAGCTCTTCCAGGCTTTTGACGCGAAGGCGTGGGGTGAAGAAGCGTTCGCGCACGAGGCCAACCTGGTTCTCGACCTGTCCCTTCTCCCATCCGGATGCGGGCGTGCAGGCAACGGGATGGACCAGATAGTGGCTGCACATCTGCAGGAAGCGGCGATTGTATTGTCGCTCCTTGCCGACGAACACCGTCTCGACCGCAGTCTTCATGTTGTCGTAGATGCCGCGCGTGCAGGTGCCACGGAAGAAGGCGAAGGCCTTGTCATGAGCATCGAAGACCATCTCCTGGCTCTCGCGCATATAGGCCCGGACGAACATCATCCGGCTGTGGCAGAGCCGGACATGGGCGACCTTGACGCTCGTCGTCACGCCGTTGATCAGAATGATCTCGTGGCTCCAGTCGAACTGGTAGGCTTCGCCTGGCGCGTAATAGAGGGGCACATAGGCTTCCGCTGTCACGGCTCCCCGGTTCTTCGCCCAGGTCTTGGCATATCGCCGGATCGCGTCATAACTGCCATCGTAACCGAGCGCCCGGACCTCCTCGTAAATCCGGATCAGCGTCAGCCGTTCTCGCGACGGCTTGCCCTCATTGGCTGTCAGAAACCGCTCGATCTCGGCCTTCCACGCTCCGATCCTTGGCAGCGGTTGCCGCTCTCGTTCATAGGTAAAATCGGTCACGTCGGAACGCAGAATCTTGCGAACCGTGTTGCGCGACACGTGGAGTTCCCGGACGATCTTCTTCACCGACCAGCCCTGCACATGGAAGGCCCGTCGAACACGCGCAATCGTATCCACTCGCTTCAACTCCCACTCCATCCGCCGCTAAAAGCCGGATGGTCAGATGAAATCTGAGGGGGGTCAAAATTGGACGCCGATTACCCCGCCAAGGGGGTCAAATTTGCATGCCGAAACACAAAAGTGTCCGTTGTGGCATCTTCAAGCGTCTTTTTCATGCGAACGCCTTTAACAAGGCGGCACCCGTGGCTGGAGCGGGGCATTTTGGAGTGGCCGTGCCTGTCCCATTGGCGACCGAGCCTAGCCGTTGGGTTTCGGCCTTGCCTTCCCCTTCATTCGGACCGTTACGATCTTCGGGCTGTCGCCGCTTCGCTCCACGTCGACAATGCCGGAGGCCTCGACGAGGTCGGTAAGACGGGCAAAGCCGTAGTTTCGGGCGTCAAAATCCGACGATTGTTTGGAAAGATGGGCGCCGACACGGGCCAGTTTGGCACGACCGTCTTCATCGGCCGACGCCGTCACGGCATTCTCCAGCATCTTCAATGCAGCTGCGTCAAGTTTCGGTTTTGCCGGAGCCTTGGCGGGGGGTGCCTTCGCCTTCGCTGTGGCGGCGGGGCGCGCGTCTTGCCGGATATCAGGCTCGAATGAATTGGCGTTGAGGACATCGAAATAGACGAACTTGTCGCATGCGGTGATGAACGGGCGCGGTGTCTTCCGCTCGCCAAAACCATAAACGGTCACGCCCTGTTCGCGGATACGCGAAGCAAGCCTTGCGAAATCGCTGTCGCTCGAGACAATGCAGAATGCGGAAAAGCGACCGGTATAAAGCAAGTCCATTGCGTCGATGATCATCGCCCCGTCCGTCGCATTCTTGCCCGTCGTGTAGGCAAATTGCTGGACGGGTTGGATTGAGTGCTCCAGCAGGCACTCTTTCCAGCCGTTGAGATTTGGCTTGGTCCAGTCCCCATAGATGCGCCTGACACTGGCGGTCCCATAGGTGGCGATCTCCGCGAGGAGCCCGCTGACGATCTTCGGCGATGCGTTATCGCCGTCGATGAGGAGCGCCAACGAGTCGGATGTGCCGGTCATCTGTCAGACTCTTCCTGTGGCCATGCGCCTCACGTTATCCAGGGCAAAACATTTTCGCCGACGGTTAGCGGGCTGGATTGTCACAACGGTCTGGAATTACAATACCGATACATTCTCTGCTTTGGACTTTCCCGTCTTGCGATCCTGTCCAATCTCGAAGCTGACCTTATCACCCTCACGAAGTGAACCGCCGCGTTGCAGCGCAGATACATGGACGAAGACGTCCTGTCCGCCATTTTCGGGTGTAATGAAACCGAAACCTTTGTCGTCATTGAAGAATTTGACCGTACCGGTTGCCATGGAATTCCAATCATATCTAAGCGTGCCACGATTGCTCAGGAAGCTACAACGGGAAATTTAACGCATCAACCAAGAAAAAGGCCATCTCCCTGGCTCGGGCGATTGCTGGCCTCCTTTATCTTGCGCCGGGCCGGTATTACCAACGCGGCGCAGAGGCGGCGCTCAAACTCGGCCGGACCTCCATTCGCGTTGATCGACGCTGGAATCGCAATCGCGAACCCGGATGCTGACGATCGCCCACAGTTCGATTGCCGCCGCCTAAATAGGTCTGAAGGAGCATGATCGGCTGGCGTCTGCCCGACAGATGACGGAACACAAATTGACGGAAGACGAACGTCTTCAAAACTGCCGGAACTGGTCGAGCTGGTCATGGCGCCGCCACCCGTGTCGGCCGGCATGGTCGTGCGACACTCCGCGTCTACAAGAGCGCTGTCTAGCTCTCTTCGTTCAGGTGCTCGAGGACAATCCGCGCAAAATTTGGCGTGGTGACGGCAAGTCTTGCAAGCAACTCGGTCGTGGTCAGAGTCGGCCTCCGATAGCCGCTAGCTTGCCTATGCAGCACGTCGCTCACCTTCGAAGGCGTTGCGTCGAACAATGCGGATAGAAACTCATCAGGATGCGCCGCGTCGATACCAGTTGGGAGATCATAGAAGTCCCGAGTGTTCGCGGTGACGATCGCAACCGCGCCCGACGCTGCTGCGGCCGCCGCCACATGCCGGTCTTTGCTGTCGTTGCGCATCGCTGGTTCAAGCTTCTCCCACCCGTCGACCATCGCCTCGGGGAACGCTTCGTCCATAATTTGGCGTACTGCGTCGGCTGCATCTGCCGGCATGCCGTAGTCTCTCACCAGATTGCTTGTCATCTCTTCGAGAATCTTGGAGGACCAACGGATTTGAAAGAGTCCGGCGGCAGCGCATCGCAGGAGGGTGTCGCGCAAAAGCATTGGGTAAAGGACATTTGCGTCCAGGACTACGGTTATCATTTCACTGTCGCCGCTCTGTTTGACGCCTTCGATCTTCGAGCGCGACGTCGCGTACTATGGAAAGGCCGGAACTTAGATCGGCCAGCGGCGCACATCAAGTCGAGCATGCGTAGCGCCCCAGCCGTCGTGTTCGCTATGAAAACGGGAAGGTTGCGTTTATAGCGTTTATGGGCCATATTGCGTCCATGGCTACATCACATCGCAATCCTTCCTCAGGAAGATCGGAACAGTCGTCTAGCACAGTTCTCCCCATGGAGAGGACCGCTGCTGCGCGCCTGGCGAATATGCTCGTATCCCGGTCGAGCAAGCCGGCAGGGTCCGTACAAGTCGTCCTCGTCAATGGCGAGTCGGTGGAATTGCCGAGTGTGCTTGCCGACGTGATGTTCCGCGCCGCCGAGTTGGTGGCGGAGGGACGACAGGTCACCGTACTTGCCGATGAAGAGCTCTTGTCTACCCAAAATGCAGCAGAGATTTTGGGCGTATCTCGGCAATATCTCGTTCGCTTGATCGATCGGGGTGAAATTAGTGCGGAGAAGGTTGGAACGCATCGCCGGCTCCGTCCCAATGATGTTGAAGCGTTCAAGACCGCGCGTGATGCTAATCGCCTGGCGGCGCTCGATCGTCTGACCGCACTCAGCGAAAATCTTGGTGGATACGACCTCGGTGGCAAGCCTTAAGCTCGTTCTTTGGCGCGATGATGGCCTGCCCATTCGGTTTATAGAGATCACTAGCCGTTTTGCTAGAAACTTGTTGTAGGAGATGCCCGCCGAAGCCTCAGACCGGGTACAGCAGAATCCTTGCTCGAATCTCCGAGGCGATCTTGCAGTCTAAATTTCCGTGAGGTTCTCGGTTACATCGAGATAGGCCTTGCCGAGTGACAGGGTTTAACAAGCGGCGTGTAGTCGCAAAAGGTCAGCACTTAATGACAGCGAACGTTCAGTTTGAGGGGAAACTGCGTGAGCTTCTTGGCTCTTTAGAGCAAGTCCTCCCCGACGAGTTTTCCCGAAAGGTTGTCGAAGGATCTATGATGGCTTTTGCAATCGCTGAAAATCCACTCCGCCTTTCACAGTTCGCATCCGGCTTTCGGGAGTTGTATGGCCACAGCCTTCACACGATGGCGCCTGACGACCAAATTCGCGCATCTTCCTGGTTCGAACCAGAAACTCAGGACGGTCGCCCGACACGTCGCCAACGTGTTCGTTATGCGATTCAGGGCGGAATCGCAGACCCTCTTCTTGGTGAGTTAGGCTTCGACGCCGGCGAAATCCATGGCGCGGTCATTTCAGTAATCGATGAGCTGAGTAAATATACTCACGTTAGGCCGAATACGATCGGAACGTCCGCCGAGGAGGCCGATGCCTTCGCGTGCGAGACTATCGCGACATATCTTTCTTTGATGGAGATATTGGACGATTGTCGCCAGACAGTAAGGCAGGCGGTCGCTGAGGCGGTGGACAAGCACGCACTCGAGGTGTTCACGCAGGAGGTATTCAGCGAGGTCGATATCCTTTCTAATCGCACAATGGTCGAGGCCGTCGAAGTCACGAGCCTTACCATAACGGCGATTGGTGCATCGTTGATAAGCTATCACGCCCATGGCGACGTTTATGTCGAGCTTTCCTACGGATCGAAGAGCGATTTCCGGAACGACAACGGTGCGGAAATCAGCACTGACTTTCCATTTAGCTTATCGTTTGCTGCGCCCGTGACTGCTCTGAGTACGTTTCAAGACGCTGTCGCGTCTATTGACACGTCGAGCTGGTATGACGAAGGCGAAGACGATTCCGAGGACAATTTCTCCAAGATTACAGACTACTGAGGCAAGGAGATGGGCTTCCATCAGACGCTCCGCCGACCTACTTGGCACGCCGCGGCTGAGCAATACCACGACATTGGCTAGAAAAGGCTTGTCTGACTTACAGGCTCTCCTGATTTAGAGACAATTGTCGATCCGTACGCCTCCCGTGAGGAAATGATCAGCGCGTCATTCGGTAGCGGGCGGGCAAGATCCTTCGCTTCTTCCCAGGGCGCGCGCATCCAGCTGTCCGTCTCTTCCTTCGTCAGCAACAGGACGGGCATTGCCTTCTCATGGATTGGCTTCACCAGTTCGTTGGGATCCGTGGTCAAAAACCCATAGAGGTCGTCCGTGGTCAGGCCGTCCTTGACCTTTCGGACACTCTGCCACTGCGGCACATGGATGCCGGCAAAGAACATCAGCGACTTTTCCTCGTCGCGGGCAAACCAGGCATTGGGGACCTTGCCGCCGTCTTCCTGGCTGGCCGGATCCGGTTCCGCAAAACTAGTGACCGGGACGAGGCATCTGTTTGCGACGCCGAACCATCGTTTCCAGTGCGGAAAACTGAGCTTGCGCACATTGGTCGTACCGCGGTCGGCTTCCATGCGGATCAGTTCTTCGAGATCGAAAGGCTTTCCCTTGGCCTCAAGCTTCTCGACCTTGGCTTTGGCCGCCTTCTCGAGCGCGAAGCGCGGGGAGGGCAGGCCCCAGCGCGCGTGCACCAGTTGTTTCTTCCCGTCGGCGGTATTGCGGACGATCGGCCCCATCTGATCGGGGTTCATCTGGTAGGCCGACATAAGGTTAATCAGGCTTTCGGCGTCCTGGGCCCACTTCGCGACCCAGTCCTTGTCTTCCATGCGATAAAGATTGCACATTGCAGGCTATCCAATATGCCGAAACCACGTGTTTCGATCTCTCGGTGCTCTGCGCCACCCGTTGGGACATTGACCAATTCGCCGTCAAGCTTCGGTTTTCGAGAATGGTGCCAGCGATTGCTTGTGATGCGTGAGCGCGGGGCGTTCCTATCAGTATAGGTCGCCGGATTGATGGTAACGCGACACTCGCGGCTGGAAGGAGCGCGCTCGACCAAGGGTAGTTTTTTCAACGACTTTGACCCTCGACCACCCCTCATTCATCTGGGCGGTGCGACGGGCCGGCAACTAAGTATCTCGGGTTAACCAGAAAATTACCTTTGACAATTGAAAGCAAGAGTGCTCAATTCAACTTTAGCGCGACGAGTGGGGAGTGTCCAGTATGGCAGGCCTTGAGTTTGATGCTGATCTCCATAAAGAAAAAAAGAGACGTTTTAAAGTAGCGCTTGTCTATCCCCCTTTCGACGACAAGCGGGATCGATCAGCATACTACGTGGTGCCGCCGCTGGGGTTGCTCTATCTTGCGAGCTACCTTGAGCATGAAGGATTTTGTGTCGAAATACACGACCAAATATACGAGCTCAAAACGGGAATTCTTAAGGAAGGGCCCCACCTTTATCAGGCTGCCGCGGAACGAATTGTAGCTGGACGTCCAGATGTCGTATGTTTTAGCACGCAATGTACCACAAGCCCGGGTTCCGTAAGCATAGCAAAGAGGGTGAAAGCCCTTTGCCCGGGCATACCCATTGTCCTGGGGGGCCACGACGTATCGTTCATTGCGGAAGACTACCTCCATTCATTTGCCGAAATAGACTACGTCCTGGCTGGAGAAGCAGAGGAGACACTTCCTGAGCTTATCCATTGCATCCTAGGCGGCGCGGACAGTTCAAGAATAAATGGCGCTTTCAGCAGGAAAGCTGATGGCTCCGTGGTTGCTCCACATGGGGAAGCGACGCGAGTTAAGGTGCTCGACCATCTTCTTCCGCCTGCCTATCACTTGGTGCCAGACCTGCGCTCGTACTTTGCACTCAGTAGGAGACCCACGATCCTTGTCGATAGTGGAAGAGGGTGCGCCTTCGCTTGCGAATTTTGCCAAACCACTTTGTTGAACGGAACCAAAATCCGTTATCGAACGGTCTCATCCCTTGTCGATGAACTGAAAGTCTACAAGCAACGCCACGGCGACTTCGAAGCCTATTTTGTGCACGATCTTTTCACCGCTCGTCGAGGTTTCGTGGAAGATCTATGCGATGCGTTGATCGAGGCAGACCTCGGAATCCGTTGGCAGTGTCGATGCAGGATCGATCAAGTAGATCGAAAGCTCCTTGCAAGGATGGCCCGAGCTGGATGCCGCATGCTTCTTTATGGGATTGAATCGGGATCGCATGAAACGTTGTCCCGGATGAACAAGCGCGCGAAGGTCAGCGACCCGCAAGATATCGTCGGGCTCGTCAAGCAAACCGTTGATGCCGGTATCTTCCCTTCACTGTCGATGGTGGTTGGAACACCGGAAGAGAGCCTTGCGGACCTCGACGCCACAATGGCATTGGCCTACCGGTTCCAGCAGCTTGGTTCTGTCAACGCGTTCATCCAATTAATGAGCCCGCTTCCCGGAACTGCTCTAGCGAAACGACTGATGGGGCGTTTTACATATCAGGGGCAGGGTATTCCGACCGCATTCTCCCAAGGGATCGAATTCGACAACGGGAAAAGGCTCGAAGAAGACGAGGCGCTCATCTCGTCGCATCCGCACATTTTTCAATCGTTCCAGACAGTGGTACCCGACCATGGGGACTTCGACCTATGCGTCGACGTCTCGACTACCTACTGCAAACTGCTGGAGATTTATCGTCGCACGTTTGGACGTCTGCGGGAGCTCCGAGGGTCGAGCTATCTGGCGATGTTCTCTGAATGGCGCCAGTTCAGTCTCAAGGCGAAGCAGGCTTGCGTTCTCGGGGGTCTGAAGGACTTCGAGATCTGGGATCTCTTCGAGCTCTATGTAAGACACGAATGTGGCTCGGCCCTATCGAGCGATCCGGCGCTGTCTGAATTCTTTCACTTCGAGCATCTCTTGCGAGAGGTCACTGAAAGCCCACCGGTCCACGCAAGAAAAACAAGCGGCCCGGCTACAGGGCGGCTCGCGCTTGCCGATGGAGCAAAGCTCTACCGCGCCGACTGCGCGATCGAAGGTTTTCCCGACAGCGGCAATGCCCTCATTGTCGCGACCCCAGATCGCCTGCATCTCCTTGAACTAACCGAAGACCAAGCCGACGCGATCGCACTTGCCCTTGATCAAGACGGCTATAAGAAACTCTCCGACCGGGCCAAGGACGTGATAGCGAAGTTAACGCGTCCTCTTGTTGAAAGCGGGATCCTAGTGCCCGAGGCGGACAGT
>NZ_CP090095.1:4520000-4675558 GCF_021391675.1 Neorhizobium galegae | reverse complement strand
TTGACCGGCGCATACCGGAAGATCATCCAGGTGCTGGAAGGCAAGACCATCAGTCCACCGCCGATCTGGCTCATGAGACAGGCAGGGCGTTATCTGCCGGAATACCGGGAGACGCGGGCGACGGCGGGAAGTTTTCTCGATCTCTGTTATACGCCGGATCTGGCTGTCGAGGTGACCTTGCAGCCGATCCGGCGCTACGGCTTCGATGCGGCGATCCTGTTTTCCGATATCCTCGTCATTCCGGATGCGCTTCACCGGAACGTGCGGTTCGTGCAGGGCGAAGGCCCGCAGATGGATCCGATCGATGTTGCCGGCATTCAGGCGCTGAGGGGCGACGGAGTTCTTGCCCATCTTGCTCCGGTCATGGAAACGGTTCGCCGTCTGAGACGGGAACTCCCTGACGAGACCACGCTGCTCGGTTTCTGTGGCGCCCCCTGGACGGTTGCCACCTATATGATCGCCGGCCATGGGACGCCTGATCAGGCCCCTGCCCGGCTCTTCGCCTATCGGCATACCGAGGCTTTCGAGAAGCTCCTTTCGCTGCTTGCGGAAATTTCCGCGGAATATCTGGTCGCCCAGATCGATGCCGGGGCGGATGCCGTGCAGATCTTCGATTCCTGGGCGGGCGTGCTTGGCGAAAAGGAATTCGAAGCCTATGCGGTGAAACCCGTCGCCCGGATGATCGAGATCGTTCGCCGCCAGCGGCCGCAGGCAAAGATCATCGCCTTCGCCAAGGGCGCCGGCCTGAACCTGAAATCCTATCGCCAGAAAACCAATGCGGATGCGATCGGCCTCGACTGGTCGGTGCCGCTTTCGTTTGCTGCCGAGCTGCAGAAGGACGGCCCGGTTCAGGGCAACCTCGATCCGATGCGGGTCGTCGCCGGCGGCAGGTCGCTTGACGACGGTATCGACGCCATTCTCGAGAAACTCGGGCAAGGGCCGCTGATCTTCAACCTTGGCCATGGCATTACGCCCGAAGCTAATCCTGACCACGTGACGACACTGATCGAGCGCGTGCGCGGAGCGAAGATGTGAGCGGGCAGGAGCTGCAGACAGGCAAGACAGCCGGTCGGCGGTCGGCAATGCGGGCCTTCATCGCACTTGCCGTCTTCGTCGCCATCCTGGTGGCGGTCTATCTGGCTCAGCCGGATGATTTTCTTCTCTACGTCAAGGCTTTCCATGTCATCGCGGTGATGTCCTGGATGGCCGGTCTGCTCTACATGCCGCGGCTGTTCATCTATCACAGCGACGCGGAGCCGGGTTCGGCGCAGTCCGAAACCTTCAAGATGATGGAACAGCGGCTCCTGAAGATCATCATGAATCCGGCGATGATGATCACCTGGGTTCTCGGTCTTTTCCTCGCCTGGGACGTCTACGAATTTCGCGGCGGATGGCTGCATGCGAAGATCGGGCTTGTCGTGCTGCTCACAATGGTGCATGTGCTGTTCAGCCGCGCGGTGCGTAACTTCGCGGTCGATGGTTCGCGAAGAACGCCGCGTTACTGGCGTTTGATGAATGAACTCCCGACCGTTCTGATGATCGGGATCGTCATTCTGGTGATCGTGAAACCGTTCTGACGCGAGGATATTCTTTCTTTGGCAAGATTTCCGTCTTGCCCCTTGCGGCGTTCCACGTGAATCGCTATTTTCCTCCCCATCTCATCTCGTGGCATGCGTGTAATTTCCCGTCGTCCCCGGTTCATCTTCCGCGGTAGCGAATTTCACCGACACGCCTACATCCCCCGAAATTCTCAATATGGTCCCCCCCTTCATGGCTGAAATGAAGCTTCAAGAACTCAAGAGCAAATCCCCTACCGATTTGCTGACCTTCGCCGAATCACTGGAGGTCGAGAACGCCAGCACCATGCGCAAGCAGGAACTGATGTTTGCGATCCTCAAGGTTCTGGCGAGCCAGGACGTCGAAATCATCGGCGAAGGTGTGGTCGAGGTCTTGCAGGACGGGTTTGGTTTCCTGCGTTCCGCGAACGCAAACTACCTCCCCGGTCCCGATGATATCTATATCTCTCCCTCCCAGATCCGCCGCTTCTCGCTGAAGACCGGCGACACGGTCGAGGGTCCGATCCGCGGTCCCAAGGAAGGCGAGCGTTATTTCGCCCTTCTCAAGGTCAACACGATCAATTTCGACGACCCGGAAAAGATCCGCCACAAGGTCCATTTCGACAACTTGACACCGCTTTACCCGAACGAGCGGTTCAAGATGGAACTGGAAGTTCCGACCTCCAAGGATCTCTCCGCCCGCGTGATCGACCTGGTGGCACCGCTCGGCAAGGGCCAGCGTGGCCTGATCGTCGCGCCGCCGCGCACCGGTAAGACCGTTCTCCTGCAGAACATCGCCCACTCGATCACCGCCAATCATCCGGAATGCTACCTGATCGTCCTGCTGATCGACGAACGGCCGGAAGAAGTCACGGACATGCAGCGCTCGGTCAAGGGCGAGGTCGTTTCCTCCACCTTCGACGAACCGGCCGTGCGCCACGTGCAGGTCGCCGAAATGGTCATCGAGAAGGCAAAGCGCCTGGTCGAGCACGGCCGCGACGTCGTCATCCTGCTCGATTCCATCACCCGCCTTGGCCGCGCCTACAATACCGTCGTGCCCTCCTCCGGCAAGGTCCTGACGGGCGGCGTGGACGCCAACGCCCTGCAGCGCCCGAAGCGCTTCTTCGGTGCCGCCCGTAACATCGAGGAAGGCGGCTCGCTGACGATCATCGCGACCGCGCTGATCGACACCGGCAGCCGCATGGACGAAGTCATCTTCGAAGAGTTCAAGGGCACCGGCAACTCGGAAATCGTGCTCGACCGCAAGGTCGCCGACAAGCGCATCTTCCCGTCGATGGACATCCTCAAGTCAGGTACGCGTAAGGAAGACCTGCTGGTGCCGCGCCAGGATCTCCAGAAGATCTTCGTGCTTCGCCGTATTCTCGCCCCGATGGGCACCACGGATGCGATCGAGTTCCTGATCGACAAGCTGAAACAGACGAAGACCAACGGCGATTTCTTCGACTCGATGAACACCTGATCCTTAGCCGGATTCGCAAAGACGACGAGCGCTCGGTTCTACCGGGCGCTTTTCAGTTTGGAGCCGTCTCTGATAGATTGATTGCATGATCCAGGCACTCAACGATACGATCTATGCCAACTCCAGCGGGACTCTCCCCGCCGGCGTTGCGGTTATCCGGATAAGCGGGACGCAGGCATTCGACGCCTCCGGGGTTTTGGTAGGGGACCTGCCGATGGGCAGGAAGGCTGCGCTTAGGACGATTCGGAGCCGCAACGGTTCGATCATCGATCAGGCTCTGGTTCTGACCTTTCCGGGCCCGAGTTCCTTTACCGGCGAGGACTGTGTTGAAATACACTTGCATGGCAGCCGTGCCGTCGTTGCCGCCGTTTATCGGGAACTGGAGGCCATCGGGCTTCGTCTGGCCGAAGCGGGGGAGTTTTCCCGTCGAGCCTTCGAAAACGGAAAGCTGGATCTGGTGGAGGTCGAGGGCCTCGCGGATCTGATTGCCGCTGAGACCGAGATGCAACGGCGGCTGGCGGTCGAACAGGGTTTTGGCGGGCAGTCGGCGCTCTATATGGAATGGGCCGAGAGATTGACCCGAGCGCGGGCCTTGATCGAGGCGGAGCTTGACTTCGCGGATGAGGATGACGTTCCCGGATCGGTTTCGGACAGGGTCTGGACTGAGGTGGCGGATCTTTATCTCGAGATCGAGAAGCATATTGCCTCAGCGAAAGCCGGAGAGATCATTCGCGACGGATACAAGGTGGTCATCGCAGGTCCTCCGAATGCCGGCAAGTCCAGTCTTCTCAACGCGCTGGCGAAACGGGATGTCGCTATCGTCACGGAGATTGCCGGCACCACGCGGGATATTCTGCATGTCGACGTGGACATGGATGGCTATCTTGTGCGGTTCTTCGATACGGCGGGGCTTCGTGAAAGCGAGGATCGCGTTGAGCAGGAGGGTGTGCGGCGGGCGCGAATAGCGATCGAACAGGCCGATCTCGTCCTGCAGCTCGAAGAGATCGATTCGGACTCGAAACAGATCCTCGAGAGGGTGACCGCGGAGGTGCTGCGGGTTGGAACCAAGGCGGATATACGCCGCCCGTCGGCTGCGTACGATCTGAATATCTCCAGCGAAACGGGGGATGGGCTGGACGAGCTTCGTTCGCTGATCCTGGAAAAGCTCCGCGAAACCTGGTCCGGATCGCTGGTTCCCAACCGGCAGCGACACCTTCAGTACCTGAAAGAGGCTTCCATTTTCATCGAAGAAGCGTTAAACGGCCGAGAGCTCGATCTTCGGGCCGAGAGCCTCCGGGCCGCAGCATCGTCGCTGGGCCGCATCACCGGCCGGGTAGATGTGGAGCAGCTGCTTGACGTGATTTTTTCGCAGTTCTGCATCGGTAAGTGATTCACGTGAAACAGAGCGGCCGTGCTGTTTCATAAGGTAGGCAAATGGAAACGACATTCGACGTCATCGTCATCGGCGGAGGGCATGCTGGCTGCGAGGCAGCGAGTGCGGCCGCGCGCATGGGAGCCAGCACCGCGCTGATAACGCATAACCGACAGACCATCGGTGTGATGTCTTGCAACCCTGCGATCGGCGGTCTCGGCAAGGGCCATCTTGTGCGTGAGGTCGATGCCTTTGACGGCTTGATGGGCCGCGTGGCGGATGCCTCCGGCATCCAGTTCCGGCTTCTCAATCGCAAGAAGGGACCTGCGGTGCGCGGGCCACGGACCCAGGCCGATCGCAAGCTTTACCGCCTGGCGATGCAGCGTGAAATTTTCGACCACCCCAATCTCACCGTGATCGAGGGAGACGCCTTCGATATAGGGATCGAGGACGGGCGAGTCGGCTCGGTTGAACTGAAAGACGGACGTCGATTCGGATGCGGAACAATTGTTCTGACAACTGGCACTTTTCTTCGCGGCCTGATTCACATTGGTGACCAGAAGATTCCTGCGGGCCGTGTCGGTGAAGCCCCTTCCCTGGGATTGTCTGAGACCCTGGCGCGATTTGGCTTACGCCTGGGTCGGCTGAAAACCGGTACTCCGGCGCGGCTGGATGGAAATACGATCGATTGGAGCCGTGTCGGCTTGCAGGAGGCGGACGAACAGCCGGTTCCTTTTTCCTTCATGACCGACAAGATCAAAACAAGGCAGATTGCCTGCGGCGTCACGCGCACAACGGACGCGACCCACAAGATCATTTCAGACAATATCCACCGCTCCGCGATGTATTCCGGCCAGATCGAAGGAGTAGGTCCACGTTATTGCCCCTCGATCGAGGACAAGATCGTCCGTTTCGGCGAGCGCGACGGGCACCAGATCTTTCTGGAGCCGGAAGGCTTGGACGATCCGACGGTATATCCGAATGGCATTTCAACATCCCTCCCCGCCGATGTCCAGGAAGCGTTCATTCGAACCATTCCGGGTCTGGAGGCGGTGACGATCATGCAGCCGGGCTACGCGATCGAATATGATCACGTCGATCCCCGAGAACTGACCGCGGGCTTGGAATTGAAGAAGATTCAGGGGCTTTTTCTTGCTGGGCAGATCAATGGCACAACGGGTTACGAAGAAGCAGCAGCGCAGGGTTTGGTTGCCGGCTTGAATGCGGCGCAAAGGGCGTCTGGCAGTGAGACCTATCATTTCAGCCGCGCCGAATCCTATATCGGCGTGATGATTGACGATCTCACATCCCGCGGAGTGACTGAACCCTATCGGATGTTTACGTCGCGTGCCGAATACCGGCTGTCGCTCAGGGCCGACAACGCGGATGTTCGCCTGACGGAAAAGGCGATCGAACTGGGCTGTGTCGGGCCAGCGCGGGCGGCGAAGTTTCGGGCCTATACGCAGGCGCTGGATGCAGGTCGAGAATTACTCCGATCCCGTAATCTGACTCCCAACGAAGCCAATGGCCACGGCCTGAAGCTAAACAAGGATGGGCAGCGCCGAACTGCTTATGAGTTGCTGGCCTATCCTGATCAATCCTTGTCGGGCCTCACGGCCATATGGCCTGAATTCGCACAGTTACCGCCCAAGGTTGGAGAAGCCTTGGAGATCGAAGCGTCCTATGCGGTTTACATGAATCGGCAGGCGGCCGATATCCATGCTACCCATCGCGACGAAGCCCGCATTATACCGCAAGGCTTTGATTTCACAGTACTTCCGGGACTTTCCAATGAACTTAAGCTGAAGCTGTCGTCGGCAAATCCGGAGAATCTTGCACAAGCGGGAAAGGTTGACGGGATGACGCCAGCCGCCCTAGCTCTCATCCTGGCGCTACTTCGGAAAGAAGAAGCTGCACCACATCGCCTCAAGCGAGTCCTGTAAATGCTTCTGAACGGCAAGAGTGTTTCACGTGAAACGCAAGAGAAGCTTGAGCATTTCTCATCGCTTTTCCAGAAGTGGGCGAAGGCCATCAACCTTGTGGCGCCATCGACGCTGGACGAGTTGTGGCGCCGGCATATTGCTGACAGCGCTCAGATCTTCCAGCTCTCCCCCCAACCCCGCAAATGGCTGGATCTCGGTTCTGGAGGAGGCTTCCCCGGGATCATAACCGCGATCTTTCTGGCCGAGGCGCAGGAGGGATGGGTTCACTTGGTGGAAAGCAATCAGAAAAAGGCAGCGTTTCTTCGAGTGGCGCTTAGCGAGACGGGTGCCAGAGGTTCTGTCCATCCGTTGCGAATCGAATCGGCCTCAAAGGCTCTTCCAGATTGCGAGCGCATCTCGGCCAGGGCTCTTGCAGAGCTCGATCCGCTTCTTTCCTACACATCGGCGTGGATGATCGACAAAGAAACAAGAGCTTTTTTTCATAAAGGCCGGGATTACGAGGCAGAAGTCGAGAAAGCCCGTGGTCGTTGGGTATTCGATCTGATAAAACATCGGAGTGCCGTCGAGCCGGATTCAATTATCCTCGAGATATGCAATTTGAGGCACAAAGAACCCTAGATTTTCAGGTGCCGCATGTTTGAAAGAAATCGGGTCATCACGATTGCCAACCAAAAAGGTGGCGTCGGCAAGACGACGACGGCGATCAACCTGGCCACGGCGCTCGCCGCTATCGGCGAGAGTGTGCTGATCGTGGACCTCGATCCGCAGGGCAATGCCAGCACCGGGCTGGGCATTGAGCGCCGTGATCGCAAGATCTCCTCCTATGACCTGCTGATGGGTTACAATTCCATTGCCGAGACTGCGCTGGCAACGGCTGTTCCGAACCTTCACATCGTCCCTTCAACGATGGATCTACTCGGGTTCGAGATGGAGATCTCCCAGGCCTCCGATCGGGCGTTCAAGCTTCGAAGTGCCCTGAATGGCGGTGATGCCTTGGCCTATTCCTACATCCTGCTGGATTGCCCCCCATCGTTTAACCTGCTGACGATGAATGCCATGGCGGCGGCTCATTCTGTTCTTGTGCCTCTCCAATGTGAGTTCTTTGCTCTCGAGGGCTTGAGTCAGCTGCTGGAAACCGTCGATCAGGTGCGTCGCAGCCTTAATCCCTCGCTCGACATTCAGGGAATTGTTCTGACCATGTTCGATGCGCGAAACAACCTCGCCCAGCAGGTCGTCAACGATGTTCGGACGCATCTGGGGGAGAAGGTCTACCATACGTTGATTCCGCGCAATGTTCGCGTTTCGGAAGCGCCCTCGTACGGTAAGCCGGCGATCCTTTACGACTTGAAATGCGCCGGCAGCCAGGCCTATTTGCAGTTGGCTTCTGAAGTCATCCAGCGGGAACGTCGGCGCAAGGCCGCCTGAAGCTTTGCAGACAAGTGAGTAGTGAGAATGAACGACGACCTTTCGAAACGGCGCCTCGGGCGCGGCCTTGCAGCTCTTATCGGTGAGATGGACCAGCCGGCACCGGTCAACAGTGGTGCCCGTAGCGTCAATCCGGATCGCATGGTGCCGATCGAGCATGTGTCGCGCAATCCGAAGAACCCGCGCCGGAGCTTTGACGAGGGTGAGCTGCAGGATCTCGCAAGCTCGATTCGTCAGCATGGTATCGTGCAGCCGGTCGTTGTTCGGCCGCGTGGTGTCGAACAGTTTGAAATCATCGCCGGCGAACGCCGCTGGCGTGCGGCTCAACTGGCCGGCCTAGTCGAAATTCCGGTCATCGTTCGCGATGTGGATGATCGGACGGCGCTTGAGATTGCTATCGTTGAAAACGTCCAGCGCTCAGATCTCAATCCCTTGGAAGAAGCGCTGGGTTATGATCAGCTAATTGCCGAGCATGGTTATACCCAGAATGATCTTGGCGAAATCATCGGCAAAAGCCGAAGCCATGTGGCCAACAGCCTCCGTCTGCTGAAGTTACCGGAGCCGGTTCGCGAGATGTTGGCGGGAGGCAGCCTTTCCGCGGGTCACGCCCGTGCGCTGATCACCACATCGGACCCGGTTTCGCTGGCACGTACGATTGTCGCCAAGGGTATGTCGGTTCGCGATGCTGAGAAGTTGGCTCAAAATGACATCAAGGCTCAATCGGAGCCCGCAAACGTTTCGAAAGCGGAACAAAAGGACTCCGATACCCTTGCGTTGGAACGCACGCTTTCTGATTCGCTTGGTCTGGATGTGAAGATCAACCACAAGAACGGTAGCGGGCAGATCAGGATCAGTTACCGCACGCTTGAGCAACTCGAAGAAATATGTCGCCTTCTCGAGCGGAGATAACTTAGTCTATTCAACGGCTTGACTGAATAGCTGTGGCCATCAGCGTATGAAACGCAATGCTGGGTTCGAGGCTCTGCCTCTGTCGCGACATCAGAATTGCTGCCTGCAATCTCTCCGTTTCACGAGCAAGCGCCGACGAACTCCAGGTTCTCAGCGCTTTTTCCACGATCGGCTTCCGCTTGAAGTGAATATGCCTGCCGAGCGTCATCATGACCTGGGCGGTCTGGAGCTTCTTCTCCTCCATCTCCGCCTTCATCAGATCCAGCAGCTGGAATTGTTTCAGGCAGGATTGCAGGACGAGAAAAACCGGTGTCTTCGACGAGACGATCTTTTGGATGGCGCGATGCAGAGCGGGCAAATCGCCGCCAAGGATTGCATCGACGGCTTCATCGGCTGAAACTGCGCTCGCGTCGCCGATGATTTCATCGATCTGCGCCTCTTCGACCATACCTGTGCCACGGCAGTATAGCGCGAGCTTACGGATCTCGTTCCGGGAGGCCACGCGGTCTCCTCCAAGCAGTTCCAGGAGCCTCTGGCGGGCGTTAGGGCTGATCCTGAGGCCTTCGCTCCCCAATTCCGAATCGATGAGGCTGTTCAAAGCCTTGATATCGTCCGCGTAGCAGGGAACGACAGCGATGGATCGGGAGGGTTCAGCGATCTTGCGCAGCCCGCTCCCTTTCTTGAGGTCGCCGGCCTCGACGATCAGGATGTTGGCTGGAGCCGGGCCGTCAGCCAAAATCTGCATCGCGTCCAGAAGCGGTTTTTCGTTGGCAGCGCCACGCAGCCAGACGAGCTTCGAGCCGCCGAAAAGGCCCATTGAATTCACTTCATCGAGAAGCCGCCCCGGGTCGCCCTGCAGGTCCGAAACGTCGAGCTTGAGCATCGCAAACGGATCATCCTGGGAGATGCCCGTCTTGCCCGCGATCAGTGCCGCACGTTCGGAAACCAGGCCACGATCCGGGCCGTAGATTACAAAAATCTTGTAGATTTCCGCACTCTTCTCGGCAAACCGATCGAATTCGTGGGATTTTACTTCTGCCATACCGTCTGCGGCTGAGGTTCGCGCGAAAGCGCAATCGCGATCTCGGCGCGGATGAACTCAGCAAGTTCCCTTGCGGCGCGATTTTCGGCGTCTCGAATGGTGCGGAGGCCTGCGTAGGCCTGGCCGGAGATGTCGATGAGCGCAACGACCTGACGTTTGCCGGATTTCAGCACCTGCCCGTCGCTGATGCGGCTAATCGTGTAGGTGCCTTGCACCTGGACGCGGCCGGGGACCGGTACGCCGGTTGGAGACACGTTGTCGTCGTCAATGATGCTCGAGGCAGCGCTATTTATTGCCAGTTTTACGTTGTAGGCGGGATGAGTCGACTCGCCTGCACCACCAGAGGTCAGGAAGACGAGATGGTTGCGAACAACCTGGTCGAGACGGGTGCGGGGTTGCTCGAAGCCGACGGAGGCAAGGCGCTCGCCTGTGCCGGAAGCCTCGGAATAAAGCGGGCGAACCTGGCAGCCGGCGAGCACTGTCAGCATTACCAGGCTGGATACGAACCCAAAACGACGAAGAGAGCGGTCAAACGACAATGTTTACGATCCTCTGTGGGACGACGATTACTTTCTTCGGCGCCCGGCCTTCAAGCGCCGCTTTGACCGCATCCAGCGCCAGAACCGCAGCTTCGACCGCACTTTGATCCGCGTCGCGCGCGATTGTCAATTCGCCGCGCTTCTTGCCGTTGATTTGGACCGGCAGTGTGACCTCGTTCTCGACGACGAGGGTTTCGTCATATTGCGGCCAGGCAGCCAGGGAGAGCAGTTCCTTGTTGCCGAGAACCGCCCAGCATTCTTCGGCCAGATGTGGCGTCATGGGGGCGACAAGCTGGATCAGGATCTCCGACGCGTTGCGGACGGATCCCCGATAGGCCGCATCGCCCTCGCCGCCTGCGACCCGGGCGAGCGGCGCCGCAAGTGCGTTCACAAGCTCATAGATGCGCGCGACGGCCTTGTTGAAGGAGAGCTTGTCGTAATCGCCCTGAACCGCCTTCAGCGTCTTGTGGGCAAGCTGCGAGAGCGTCAGAGCTTCTCCGTCCTTAGCCGGCACCGGATCGACGCCGGCCAAGTTTTCGGAGGCTTCCGAAATCAGGCGCCACAGGCGCTGGGTGAAGCGGTGAGCGCCTTCGACGCCGGCTTCCGACCAGATGACGTCGCGGTCCGGCGGAGAATCGGAAAGTACGAAGAAGCGTGCGGTATCGGCACCGTAGGAGGCGATGATATCGTCCGGATCGACAACGTTCTTCTTCGATTTCGACATCTTTTCGATGGAGCCGATGGTGACTTCCTCGCCACCCTCGAGCATGGTGGCGCGGCGTTTGCCGTCCACTTCCTCGATGCGAATGTCGGCCGGGGCCACCCATTCACCGTTCGGGCCACTGCCACGGCGATAGGTTTCGTGCACGACCATGCCTTGCGTGAAGAGGCCCTTGAAGGGCTCTTTGACCTCGACATGGCCGGTCTCGCGCATGGCGCGGGTGAAGAAACGGGAATAGAGCAGGTGCAGGATCGCGTGCTCGATGCCGCCGATATACTGGTCGACCGGCAGCCATCGGTTGGCGACGGCCGGATCGGTCGGATCCTTCTCCCAAGGCGCGGTAAAGCGGGTGAAATACCAGCTCGAATCGACGAACGTATCCATTGTGTCCGTCTCGCGGCGGGCTTGCTTGCCGCATTGCGGGCAGGCGACATGGCGCCAGGTCGGATGGCGGTCGAGCGGGTTGCCCGGCAGGTCGAAGGTCACGTCGTCCGGCAGCTTGACCGGCAGGTCCGCTTTCGGCACCGGCACGACGCCGCAATCATCGCAATGGATGACCGGGATCGGGCAACCCCAGTAGCGCTGGCGCGAGATGCCCCAGTCGCGCAGGCGGAAGTTCACCTTGCGCTCCCCCTGCGGCATGTTGCCAACGATCGTTTCCGACAGGCGGTTGGCCACGATCTCGAAGGCTTCGTCGGTCGTCTTGCCGTCGAGGAAGCGCGAATTGATCATCACGCCGTCATCGACATAAGCGGTGTCGCCGACGGTAAAGGTCGCGGCATCGCCATCCTTAGGCATGACCACTGGTACAACGGGCAGACCGTATTTACGGGCGAAATCGAGGTCCCGCTGATCGCCGGACGGGCAGCCGAAGATTGCGCCTGTACCGTAATCCATCAGCACGAAGTTCGCGACGTAGACCGGCAGTTCCCAGGATGGGTCGAGCGGATGCCTGACCCGGATGCCGGTGTCGATGCCCTTCTTCTCGGCCGTTTCCAGCGCTGCGAGCGAGGTTCCGTGATGGCGGCATTCCTCGGCGAAAGCTTCGATAGCCGGATTCTGCGCGGCTGCGGCCTTGGCCAGCGGATGGTCGGCGGCGATGGCCAGGAACGACGCACCGAACAGCGTGTCGGGACGGGTCGTGTAGACCACGACTTCGCTTTCGCCGGCGGGTGCCGTCGAACTCACGATTTCCCAGCGAACCGTCAGGCCCTCGGATCGGCCGATCCAGTTCTTCTGCATCAGCCGGACCTTTTCCGGCCACTGATCGAGCGTTTCGAGCGAGTCCAGGAGGTCCTGGCTGAAATCGGTGATCTTGAAAAACCACTGCACCAGGTCGCGCTGCTCCACCAGCGCACCCGAGCGCCAGCCGCGGCCGTCGATGACCTGCTCGTTGGCCAGAACCGTCTGGTCTACAGGATCCCAATTGACCTTGGACTGCTTGCGGTAGACCAGGCCCTTTTCCATCATGTCGAGGAAGAGGTGCTGCTGCTGCTGATAATATTCGACATCACAGGTGGCGAATTCGCGTGACCAGTCGAGCGACAGGCCCATGGCCTTCAGCTGCGCCTTCATGGATTCGATGTTCTGATAGGTCCAGGTCTTCGGATGCACCTTGTTGTCGCGGGCGGCATTTTCAGCCGGCATGCCGAAAGCGTCCCAGCCCATCGGGTGCAGGACGTTGAAGCCACGGGCGCGCTTATAGCGGGCCACCACGTCGCCCATGGCGTAGTTGCGCACATGGCCCATGTGGATGCGGCCCGACGGATAGGGAAACATCTCCAGAACGTAGTATTTTTCGCGCGGATCGCTGTTGTCGGTTTCGAAAACCTTGGCATCGTTCCAGGTCTGCTGCCAACGGGGCTCGGCATCGCGCGGATTATAACGTTCAGTCGCCATTTCAATGATATTCCGGGAAAACAGGATCAAGAGTCGGGCGAGACCTTCACCATGAAACCCTGCAAGCGTCAAGTTTTACAGGGTCGGGAAAGGCCAAGTTTAGGGCGAAACACCCTTGGCAGAGCCTTATATGAGGGCTAAGCGCTGAGCTTGCAAGAAAAGCGGAAGGCATGGGTCATGAGCGTTGAAGAACGGCTGCGGGATGTGAAAGCTCGGATCGAGAAGGCGGAGCGCTTTTCGAAGCGGCCGGCGGGGTCGGTGACGCTTGTGGCAGTTTCAAAGACGTTCGATGCTGAAGACATCCGCCCGGTGATTGCGGCCGGGCAGCGGGTGTTCGGCGAGAACCGCGTACAGGAAAGCCAGGGCAAGTGGCCGAAACTCAAGGCCGAGACGCCGAATCTCGAACTGCACCTGATCGGGCCCCTGCAATCGAACAAGGCCGCGGATGCCGTGGCGCTGTTCGACGTCATTGAAACGGTGGACCGGGAAAAGATCGCCCGCGCGCTTGCCGACGAGATCAAGAAGCAGGGCAAGGCGCCAAAGCTCTATGTGCAGGTCAATACCGGGCTGGAGCCGCAGAAGGCTGGTATCGAGCCGAAAGAGACCGTTGCCTTTGTGGAACTTTGCCGTCGAGAGCTCGGGCTTTCGGTCGAGGGGCTGATGTGCATTCCGCCGGCCGAGGAAAATCCTGGGCCGCATTTCGCCCTGCTCGCCAAGCTGGCGAAGGAATGCGGCGTCGAAAAGCTCTCCATGGGCATGTCCGGCGATTTCGAGACGGCTGTCGAGTTTGGCGCGACCAGCGTCCGGGTCGGCTCGGCCATCTTCGGATCGCGCTGAAAATAGGCTTTTGCCAAGCGCCTAGCGCTTTCGTCGGGCTTCCCGGCACTCCCCGAGCACCCTAGATTGGTCATTCCGGGCTGTGCTCATGTGACGGGAGGTGCAGATGCAAAGCCGCTATTTCGACGTTTATGAGGGCTGGCAACGGGATCCGGAAGGGTTCTGGAGAGGCGCTTCCGCCGCCATCGACTGGTTCAGGGAACCGGAAAAAATCTTCGACAAGGATGAGGGGGTCTATGGCCGCTGGTTCACCGGCGGCGAGACCAATACCTGCTACAACTGCCTTGACCGGCACGTCGCGGCCGGCCGTGGCGGGCAGCGGGCCTTCATCCACGACAGCGCCATGACGGGAAAACAGCAGACTTTCACCTATGCCGAGGTTCTCGACGAGGTGAAGGCAATCGCCGCGGTTCTCCTCGACCTCGGCATCGGCAAGGGCGACCGCGTCGTCATCTACATGCCGATGGTCCCGGAAGCGATCTTCTCGATGCTGGCCTGCGCGCGGCTGGGTGCGGTGCATTCGGTCGTGTTTGGCGGTTTTGCGGCGCAGGAACTGGCAACGCGGCTGAACGATTCGGAGGCGAAACTGGTAATCAGCGCGAGCTGTGGCCTCGAGCCGGGCCGCACCGTCGCCTACAAGCCGTTGCTCGACCAGGCGATCGAACTTGCCCGGGTGAAGCCCGCTCATAGCCTTATCCTTCAGCGTGACCAGCTTCTGGCGGAGCTGCGTCCCGAACGGGGCGAGCTCGATTTTACGGAATCCGTCGACAAAGCTCGGGGCAGGGAGGTGGAATGCGTGCCGGTCAAGGCGACCGATCCGCTCTACATTCTCTACACATCCGGAACGACGGGCGAGCCAAAGGGCGTGGTGCGCGACAACGGCGGGCACATGGTGGCGCTGCATTGGAGCATGGAAAACATTTTTGGCGTCAAGCCGGGGGAGGTGTTCTGGACGGCATCCGATATCGGCTGGGTCGTCGGCCATTCCTATATCGTCTACGGACCGTTGTTGACCGGCAATACCAGCGTGATCTTCGAGGGCAAGCCGGTCGGCACGCCGGATGCAGGCACGTTCTGGCGTGTCGTCAGCGATCACGACGTGAAAGTGCTGTTCACGGCGCCGACGGCTTTTCGGGCGATCCGTCGCGACGATCCGGACGGTGAACTGGTCGAGAAATATGATCTGACCGGCATGCGCGCCCTGTTCCTCGCCGGCGAGCGGGCCGATTCGGAAACGCTGAAATGGGCCGAGCAGAAGCTGAAGATCCCGGTCATCGATCATTGGTGGCAGACGGAGACGGGTTGGCCGGTAGCCGCCAATACGGTGGGGCTCGGGTTGATGCCGGTCAAGCACGGTTCGCCGACGCGCCCGATGCCCGGTTATGCGCTCGACGTGCTGGACGATGCCGGCCATCCGGTGCCGCGCGGCACGCTCGGCAATATAGTCATCAAGCTGCCGCTGCCGCCCGGCTGCCTCGTCAGCTTCTGGAATGCCGACCAGCGGTTCCGCGAGGCTTGCCTCGACGAGTTTCCGGGGTACTACAAGACGGCCGATGCCGGGTTGATGGACGAAGAGGGTTATATCTTCGTGATGGCGCGTACCGACGACATCATCAACTGCGCCGGCCATCGGCTTTCCACCGGGGCGATGGAGGAAGTCTGCTCCAAACATCCGGACGTTGCCGAATGCGCGGTGATCGGCGTACACGATGCGACGAAGGGGCAGATCCCCTGCGGATTCGTGGTGCTGAAGAACCATGTTTCACGGGAAACCGCTGATATCGCCAGAGAAGTGGCTGAACTCGTGCGCAACGAGATCGGCCCGGTCGCGGCGTTCAAGACGGTCATGGTGGTGCACAAGCTGCCGAAGACCCGATCGGGCAAGATATTGCGCGGCACGATGCAGAAGATCGCCGACGACATGCCGTGGAAAATGCCGGCGACGATCGAGGATGCGACGGTGCTGGACGAGATCACTGCGATCCTGAAGGCCAACGGCTATGCCCGCGAGGGCAGTGGCCTGAAACAGAGCGCCTGAACGAAAAAAGCCCCGGAGACGATCCGGGGCTTTTTGAATGCAATCGAAAGAGGTTCGATCAGAACCGGTCTTCTTCCTCGTCGTCGTCGCGACGGGTGGACTTGAGCGACGAGAGCTTGGCGAAAACGGCGTCCGCGTCGATCTCCTTTTCCTTCTCTTCCTCGCGCTCGTTGCGATAATTGAAACCGAGGTTTTCGGTCTCGCTCGCGGGCTGCAGGGAAGCGCCGAGTTCGGCGGCGGTCGGCAGTGGTCGGCCCTTGGAAGCACGTTCGACTTCGAGGTCGAGGTCGATCTGGCTGCAGAGGCCGAGCGTCACCGGATCCATCGGCGTCAGGTTGGTCGAGTTCCAGTGGGTGCGCTCGCGAATCTGCTCGATCGTCGACTTGGTGGTGCCGACGAGGCGGGAGATCTGGGCGTCTTTCAGTTCCGGATGGTTGCGGACCAGCCAGAGAATGGCGTTCGGGCGGTCCTGGCGCTTGGAGACCGGCGTGTAGCGCGGGCCACGGCGCTTCGATTCGGGCACGCGAACCTTCGGCTCGGAAAGCTTCAGCTTGTGATTGATGTCCTTTTCGCCTCGCTCGATTTCATCGCGCGAAAGCTGACCGGTGGCGATCGGGTCGAGGCCCTTGATGCCCTGCGCCGCTTCGCCATCCGCAATCGCCTTCACCTCGAGCGGGTGGAGTTTGCAGAAATTGGCGATCTGTTCGAAGGAAAGCGCGGTATTGTCGACCAGCCATACAGCGGTCGCCTTCGGCATGAGCAATTGTTGAGCCATGGGTATAGGTCCTCTGTCCGTCCGCGCCGGTGTCGCGGGCCGTGGGTATCAACCACAATTTCCGGGAATTTACCGCCCTATAATCGAATTGGGACAGAATTGCAAATCTTTGAAGCGAGATCGTTGCCGCCCGGATGAACCGTTTGTCTAATTGCCGCCCTTGCCTCACCTGTTATGAATGCGGCACATATCGCTGACGGCTCGATGCGTCGTCATGCGTGCCAATTCAGGGAGGTGTTCATGTCCGAAAAAGTCTACCCGGTCCTCAAGTCTGCCAAAGCGAAAGCGCTCATCGACAAGGACAAATACGAAAAATGGTACGAGGAGAGCGTCGAGGATCCGGACAAGTTCTGGGGCAAGCACGGCAAGCGCATCGACTGGTTCAAGCCCTATACCAAAGTCAAGAATACCTCCTTCAAGGGCAAGGTCTCGATCAAGTGGTTCGAGGACGGCCTGACCAACGTCTCCTACAATTGCATCGACCGCCACCTGAAGACCCATGGGGAGCGCACGGCGCTGATCTGGGAAGGCGACAATCCCTATATCGACAAGAAGATCACCTATAACCAGCTTTACGATCAGGTCTGCCGGCTCGCCAACGTCTTGAAGAAACACGGCGTCAAGAAGGGCGACCGCGTCACCATCTACATGCCGATGATCCCGGAAGCGGCCTATGCGATGCTCGCCTGCGCCCGCATCGGCGCGGTGCATTCGGTCGTGTTCGGCGGGTTCTCGCCGGAAGCGCTGGCCGGCCGCATCATCGACTGCCAGTCCACCTTCGTGATCACCTGCGACGAGGGTGTGCGCGGCGGAAAGCCGGTGCCGCTCAAGGACAATACCGATACGGCGATCCATATCGCGGCCCGCCAGCACGTGATCGTCAACAAGGTCGTGGTGGTGCGCCGCACCGGCGGCAAGACCGGCTGGGCGCCCGGCCGCGACCTCTGGTACCACCAGGAAATCGCCACCGTGAAGGAGCACTGCGAGCCGGCGAAGATGAAAGCGGAAGATCCGCTGTTCATCCTCTACACGTCGGGTTCGACCGGCAAGCCGAAGGGCGTGCTGCACACGACCGGCGGTTATCTCGTCTTCGCGGCGATGACCCACGAATACACGTTCGACTACCATGACGGCGACATCTACTGGTGCACGGCGGATGTGGGCTGGGTCACCGGCCATTCCTACATCGTCTACGGGCCGCTTGCGAACTGCGCCACCTCGCTGATGTTCGAAGGCGTGCCGAACTTCCCCGACCAGGGCCGTTTCTGGGAAATCATCGACAAGCACAAGGTCAACATCTTCTATACCGCGCCGACGGCAATCCGCTCGCTGATGGGTGCCGGCGACGAATTCGTGAAGCGCTCCTCGCGGGAAAGCCTGCGCCTGCTCGGTACGGTCGGCGAGCCGATCAATCCGGAAGCCTGGGAATGGTATTACAACGTGGTGGGCGACAAGCGCTGCCCGGTCGTCGATACCTGGTGGCAGACGGAAACCGGTGGTCACATGATCACCCCGCTCCCGGGCGCCACCGACCTGAAGCCGGGTTCGGCGACCAAGCCGTTCTTCGGCGTGAAGCCGGAACTGGTCGACAACGAGGGCAAGGTGCTGGAAGGCGCGGCCGACGGCAATCTCTGCATCACCGACGCGTGGCCGGGCATGATGCGCACGCTCTACGGCGACCATGACCGCTTCATCGAGGCCTATTTCTCTACCTACAAGGGGAAATATTTCACCGGCGACGGCTGCCGTCGCGACGAGGACGGTTATTACTGGATCACCGGCCGCGTCGATGACGTGCTCAACGTCTCCGGCCACCGGCTCGGCACCGCGGAAGTGGAATCGGCGCTCGTCTCGCACCATCTCGTGTCGGAAGCGGCCGTCGTCGGTTATCCGCACAACATCAAGGGCCAGGGTATCTATTGCTACGTGACCCTGATGTCCGGGCATGAGGGCAATGACGCGCTGCGCCAGGAACTGGTGAAGCACGTCCGCCAGGAGATTGGCCCTATCGCGGCGCCGGACAAGATCCAGTTCGCACCCGGCCTGCCGAAGACCCGCTCCGGCAAGATCATGCGCCGCATCCTGCGCAAGATCGCCGAGGACGATTTCGGCTCACTCGGCGATATTTCGACGCTCGCTGATCCTGGCGTAGTGGACGACCTGATCGCCAACCGCCAGAACAAGGCAGGCTGATCGAACCAAAAGGCCGCTCGGGAAACCGGGCGGCCTTTCAGTCCGTGTCGCAGACCTGCCGCGGCTTGCGACCGCCGTCATAGGTCTGCACGAGGCCAGCGAGCAGCAGGTCGCCACCGGCGCTGCGGCCATCGGAGAGCACCACGTCTGCGACGATGCGGCCGAAATATTTGTCGCCGGAAATATGGGTGAGCTGAATTTTGCGTGATTGGGCGGTCAGCGCTTCGAGCGCACGTTGGGCGCCAAGGCCCGCCTCACGAAGCCGCTCGCATTTCGATTTCAGCTCCGGCGCATCGATGCCCCGGATGCGCACATAAACTTCCATCTTCTGCTGCGGCCAAGGCTGCGCTTCAACCAGCAGCGTATCGCCGTCGATGACCCGCAGGATTTCGGCCGCCACTGGTCCCGAGATTTCGTCACGCGCTTCCGCCTCGGTGGCGAACACCGCGACGATGCCGATGAGAATCAGAAGCGACTTGATCATGGAAAGGAATAAATTCCGATCCATGATCGAAGTCAATAGGAATATTTACTTAGAAATCGATCGCCCGGCCGTTGATCTCCCAGTCGCCGAAGCGGGCGGGGTCGGCGCCGCCGCGGCCGCCGAATTCTTCGGGCAGTTCGGCCTTGGCCGCTGCCTGGCGGCGCTCTTCGGCTTCCTTCAAGGCCCGCTCGGCGGCCGGGGAAAGTGGCTTCTTAGGCGCACCTTCTTCCGGTAGGATTTCTGAATTGTCGTTATCTGCGCTTTGCATCGTGGGCTTCGCCGGTGGATTATTGAAAACTCTGGTCGAATTGACCACATCATAAGGCGTTCGTGCCCAGTGGAAAACCCTTTACCCGCTCTGGGACGATATCGGCAACGGGAGAGATGACGATGAATGTAATGCGCACCGCCATGCTTCTGGCCTTCATGACTGCCCTGTTCATGGGGATCGGCTTTCTGATCGGCGGCACGGGCGGCATGATGATCGCGTTGGTGATCGCTGCCGGCATGAACCTGTTTTCCTACTGGAATTCCGACAAGATGGTGCTGTCGGCCTATCATGCGCAGGAAGTCGATGCGCGCAGCGCCCCGGAATTCTACAACATGATCCGCGACCTTTCGGCCAATGCCGGCCTGCCGATGCCGAAGGTCTATGTCTACGACAATCCGCAGCCGAACGCTTTTGCGACCGGCCGTAATCCGCAGAACGCGGCCGTTGCCGCCTCGACCGGGCTGATGCAGCGGCTGACGCATGAGGAAGTGGCGGGCGTGATGGCGCACGAGCTCGCGCATATCCAGAACCGCGACACCCTGACCATGACGATCACCGCGACGCTTGCCGGCGCGATCTCGATGCTCGGCAATTTCGCCTTCTTCTTCGGCGGCAATCGCGAGAACAACAATCCGCTCGGCTTCATCGGCGTGATCGTGGCGATGATCGTCGCCCCGTTCGCGGCGATGCTGGTGCAGATGGCGATCAGCCGGACGCGCGAATATTCGGCCGACCGTCGCGGCGCCGAAATCTGCGGCAATCCGCTGTGGCTCGCCTCAGCACTCGGCAAGATCGCCGGTGCCGCGCATCAGATCCCGAACTACGAGGCCGAACGCAATCCCGCAACGGCGCATATGTTCATCATCAACCCGCTGTCGGGCGAGCGCATGGACAACCTGTTCTCGACCCACCCGGACACCGGGAACCGTATCGCCGCGCTGCAGCAGATGGCCGGGGAGTTCCGCAGCGGTGCCTCGACGGCCGGGTTCCAGGCTGATAGACCGCAGCGCACCGCGCGCTCCGTTCCGAATACCGGTTGGGGCCGCGGCTCGGATGAACCGCGCAAAGGTCCCTGGTCTTGAACGAAGACAAGAAGAACAAGAAGCCATACAAGCCATCGGGCAAACCAGCCGAACAGCGCAGGAGACCAGCTCACTCGGAGCGGGAAAGCGGCCCCTTCAAGGCGGGCCTCGAAGTTCGTGTGACGGCCGCCAAGTTGCTGGCGGCGGTCATCGATCGCAAGATCTCGCTCGACGGCATGCTCGACCTCGTCCACGGCAATCCGGCCTATCGGGCGCTCAGCGACGCTGACCGGGCGCTGACCCGCGCCATCCTCAATACCGCACTCCGGCATCTGCCGCGCATCGAGGCGGCGATCACTTCGCTGATCGATACGCCGCTGCCGGAAGGCGCTCGGGCGCTTCACCATGTGCTGGTGATCGCTGCCGCGCAGATCCTGCATCTCGACGTGCCGCCGCATGCGGCCGTCGACCTCGCGGTCGAGCAGGCCAATCGCGACCCGCGCAATCGCCGCTTCGCCAAGCTGGTGAATGCGGTCCTGCGCCGGCTGGACCGCGAAAAGGACGATATCCTTGCCGCAACTGCCAGCATATCCCCGGTGCCGGCCTGGTTCCGCAAGCGTCTGGTCGCCCTCTATGGCGAGGCGGAGGCGGATCGTATCGCCGAGGCCCAGCTCGTTCCGGCAGCCATCGACCTGACGGTCAAATCCGATCCCGCTGCCTGGGCGGAAAAGCTCGGCGGCACGGTTCTGCCGACCGGCAGCATTCGCCTGACGGCCTTCGATGGCGCGGTTTCCGCGCTCGAAGGGTTCGACGACGGTGTCTGGTGGGTGCAGGATGTCGCGGCCAGCATTCCGGCAAAGCTGTTCGGCGATCTCAAGGGCAAGAAGGTCGCAGATCTCTGCGCGGCCCCCGGCGGCAAGACGGCGCAGCTGATTGCGGCCGGTGCCGAGGTGATCGCCGTCGAACAATCCGGTAATCGGCTGGCGCGGCTCAAGGAAAATCTCGGACGGCTTGGCTACGAGGCGGAACTGGTTGGCGGCGACCTTTTCGAGTTCAAGCCGGCAGAGCTGCTGGATGGCGTGCTTCTCGATGCGCCCTGCTCCTCGACCGGCACCACGCGCCGGCATCCGGATGTGCTCTGGACCAAGGGTCCGGACGATGTGAACAAGCTCGCGGCTCTGCAGGAAAAGATGCTGCGCCACGCCGTCACGCTGGTGAAACCCGGCGGCCTTATCGTTTTTTCCAATTGCTCGCTCGATTCGGCAGAGGGGGAGGAACTGGTTGTGCGCGTTCTCAAGGACCATCCCGAATTGAAACGTCTGGCCGTCAATCCTGGAGACTGGCCTGGGCTGGAAGGCGCGATCTCGCCGCTTGGCGAATTCCGCACCACGCCGGCCATGCTGCCCGCCAGCGAAAATTTTGTGGGTGGCATGGACGGCTTCTTCGCGAGCGTGCTCCAGGTCCGGTAAGGCTTTCTTCACCATACCGGCTGATACTTTCGAACAATCTAATAGTTGATTCCCGCCGGCAGGGCGGAGGCTGATTCCTGCGGAGTATTCCAGATTGAAGATGCGGCTCGCGGATCGCCGGAGGCTCCTGTCCTTCGGCTTGCGGGAAATCTGGCGACGCCTTTGCCGGCGCTCCGCCGGATTTCGCCTGGCCGTGACCTCCTTTTCGATGCAGGTGCCGGACCGGCTGATCGTTGCGCCGACGGATCTGCGGGCGCTCGATCCGTTCGTGGCGGAGGAGATCCTGGAGGGGAGGTTCCCGCTCGCGGGGCGGATCCTCGAAACCTATGGCCAATCGCCGTTCTCCGTCGAGCTGCCGTCTCGAGCGGCAGCGGAGCGGCTGCATTCTTTCGCCTGGCTCCGCCATATCCGCACCAACAAGACGGAAGTGGCCTGTGCCAGCGCCCGGCAGGTCGTTGCCGACTGGATCGTGCTTTATGGCCGAAGCCCGAAAGGCATTGCCTGGGAAGCACATGTGGCGGCTGAACGGGTGATCGCCTGGCTCTCGCATTCAACCGTGGTGCTGCAGGGCGCCGAGGCCGGCTTCTATCGCCGCTTCATGAAAAGCCTCGCCTACCAGGTCCGTTATCTCAGGAAGATAGCCGGCTGCACGCCCGAGGGCGATACGCGGCTGAGACTCAGGATCGCGCTCGCCATGGCCTCGATCTCGATGCCGACGCGGGCCGCCTATATCCGTCGTGAGGGCAGGCGGCTGGATCGGGAGCTGGAACGCCAGATCCTTGCCGATGGCGGGCATGTGTCGCGCAATCCGCGTGCGGTGCTCGACCTGCTGATCGATCTCCTGCCGCTTCGCCAGACCTATATCAATCTCGGCCACGACCTGCCGCAGAAGCTCATCCCGACGATCGACCGCATGTACCCAGCGCTCCGCTTCTTTCGCCATCAGGATGGCGATCTGGCGCTGTTCAACGGTGCGAGCTCGACGCCCGCGAGCGAGCTGATGTCGGTGCTGCGTTATGACGAGACGGCGGGCAAGCCGTTCAAGGCGCTGCCGCATATGCATTATCACCGCCTGTCGGCGGATGGCACGACGCTGATCGTCGATACCGGCCGGCCGCTCTCCCCCGGGCTTTCCCGCGGCGCGCATGCGGGCTGTCTTTCCTTCGAGATGTCGGCCGGCCGGCATCGTTTCATCGTCAACTGCGGTTCGCCGAAATATGCCGGCCGCAATTACCGGCACATGTCGCGCTCGACGCCCGCCCATTCGACGGTGACGCTCAACGAGACCTCGTCCAGCCGCATCATCCGGTCCCGCTTCGCGGGCTCCATGCTGCTCGGCGGCGTGTCGGATGTGGAGGTCGAGCGCTGGGACGACATGCACGGCAATGACTGGCTGCGCGCCAGCCACGACGGTTACATCCACCAGTTCGGGTTTTTCCACGAGCGCGAGATCGGCCTCAATGTGAAGGGCAACAAGATCAAGGGCCATGACCGGCTCTACCTGCCCGAGGGCAAGGCTGCCGATAACGGGCCTTTCCTGGCGGTGGCGCGCTTCCACATCCACCCGGTCATCACGCTTTCGCGGCGGGACGAGGAAAGCGTCAGCATGCGCGCCCCTGATGGCGAGACCTGGATCTTTGCGGCGCCGGGGCTGCAGGTGATGATCGACGAGGACATCTTCTTTGCCGACGTTTCCGGCGTGCGGCCGAGCCAGCAGCTCGTCATCGAGTTTTCTCCGCCGGAGACATCGGAAATACGCTGGATGCTGAGGCGCGGCGAATAGGCCGTTTCTTCTTCCGCCAAGCTGTGCTAACGGGCGGCCATCTTACCGTGCGCCGGGTTCCGCGGCGCGTTTCCAGGAGAGACCGATGGCCGTCGTTTCCAAGAAAATCCCCGCTCCCGACCGCATCAGGATCCGCACTGCGCTGCTCTCGGTCTCCGACAAGACCGGTATTATAGAGCTTGCCCAGGCGCTCACCGAACAGGGCGTCAAGCTCCTGTCGACCGGCGGCACCCACAAGGCGATCGCCGCGGCCGGCCTTGCCGTCACCGACGTGTCGGAGGTGACGGGTTTTCCGGAAATCATGGACGGCCGGGTGAAGACGCTGCATCCGATGGTGCATGGCGGCCTGCTGGCGATCCGCGACGATGCGGAACACGTCGCGGCGATGAAGGAACACGGCATCGAGGGCATCGATCTCGCCGTCATCAACCTCTACCCGTTCGAGGAAGTGCGCGCCGCCGGCGGCGACTACCCGACGACGGTCGAGAACATCGATATCGGCGGCCCGGCGATGATCCGCGCATCCGCCAAGAACCATGCCTATGTGACCACCGTCACCGACCCTTCCGATTATCCGGCGCTGATCGAGGCGCTGCGTTCGAATGACGGCCAGACGGTCTATGCCTTCCGCCAGAAGCTGGCAGCCAAGGCCTATGCCCGCACGGCGGCCTACGACACGGCGATTTCCAACTGGTTCGCCGAAGCGCTCGACATCGAGATCCCGCGCTACCGGACGATCGGCGGCGTGCTCAAGGAAGAGATGCGCTACGGCGAGAACCCGCACCAGAGTGCCGGCTTCTACGTGACTGGCGAAAACCGTCCGGGCGTGGCGACCGCTAAGCTCCTGCAGGGCAAGCAGCTCTCCTACAACAATATCAACGATACCGACGGCGCCTTCGAGCTGATCGCCGAGTTCTCGCCGGAAAAGGCGCCGGCCTGCGCGATCATCAAGCATGCCAACCCCTGCGGCGTGGCGACCGGACCGAGCCTCAGGCAAGCCTATCTCCGGGCGCTTGCCTGCGATTCCACCTCGGCCTTCGGCGGCATCATCGCGGTCAACCAGCTTCTTGACGCCGAGACGGCCGAAGAGATCGTCAAGCTGTTCACGGAAGTCATCATCGCGCCGGAGGTTTCCGACGAGGCCCAGGCGATCATCGCCGCCAAGAAGAACCTGCGCCTGCTGGTGACCGGCGGCCTGCCGGACCCGCGCTCGCGCGGTCTGACGGCAAAGACGGTTTCCGGCGGCCTGCTGGTCCAGACCCGCGACAACGGCATGGTCGAGGATCTAGATCTGCGCGTCGTCACCAAGCGCGCGCCGACGCCGACCGAACTTGAAGACATGAAATTCGCCTTCAAGGTCGCCAAGCACGTGAAGTCGAATGCGGTCGTCTATGCCAAGGACGGCCAGACGGCCGGCATCGGCGCCGGTCAGATGAGCCGCGTCGATTCCGCCCGCATCGCCGGCATCAAGGCGGAAGAGGCGGCGAAGGCCATGGGCTGGACTGAGCCGATGACCAAGGGCTCTGCGGTCGCTTCGGAAGCGTTCTTCCCGTTTGCGGACGGCCTGCTTTCGGCGATCGCCGCCGGCGCCACGGCAGTCATCCAGCCGGGCGGTTCGATGCGCGACGACGAGGTGATCGCTGCCGCCGACGAGCATGGCGTTGCGATGGTGTTTACCGGGATGCGGCATTTCCGGCACTGATTGCTGAATGTGATGCTCTGAGGGCGTGGCGTGGATCCTCGGGTCGAGCCCGAGGATGACGGCGGTGAGGGTGTTTCAGGGTTGCCTAAAGAGACATTTGAGCAAGCTGCAACGTTCCGTTTTTTTCTCTGCTTGACCCCCGCGCTCCGTCATCCTCGGGCTCGACCCGAGGATCCACCTCCCAGCCGAATAGCTATCCGTCTCTACTTCCTGTTTGCCGGATAAGGCGTCGCAAGCAACAGCATCAAGCCCGCCACGAGGAAGATCAGCAGCGTCGCCATGCCGAGGCGGGCTGAGCCGCTGGCATAGGTCATGAGCGAGAAGAACAGGGTGGCGAGAAAGCTCGTGGCGCGGCCGGAGAGTGCGTAGATGCCGAAATATCGGCCGGTCTCCGAGAGGCTGACGCTGCGGGCGAGATACGATCTGGACGAAGCCTGGACCGGCCCGAAGGCGATGCCGATCAGCAATCCGAACAGGATATAGGCTTTTTCCGCAGCGGTGCCGAACAGGCCGCCGCTGTCCTCTCCCGAGAGCGGCAGAAGGCCGAAGAAGACGAAGCCCGGGCCGGTGGAAATGATGCCGAGGGTAGCGATCACCAGCAATACCAGGCTGATGATCACGACGATCTTCGAGCCGAGCAGGCGGTCGAGCCAGCCGGCGACGATGCAGCCGAAGATCGCCACGACGTTCAGGATGATGCCGTAGATGCCGATCTCGATCGTCGCCCAGCCGAACATCCCGGCCGCAAACGTGCCGCCGAGGATCAGCAGGCCGTTGACGCCGTCCTGGTAGAGCATGCGGGCGACCAGGAATTTCGCGATGCCGGTGCGCTGCCTCAGGTCCCGCAGCGTGCCGCCAAGTTCCCTTATGCCGGAGCGGACCGCCGCGCCGAGCGGCAGGCCCTTCCTGGCGTCCGGCGTGAAGAAGAACATCGGCAGGATGAACAGGAAATACCAGAGGGCGGAGATCGGACCGGTGATGCGCGCATCTTCGCCGAGATGCGGATCGAGGCCGAAGAGCGGAGGGATGCCGATCAGCGTTTTGCCGCTTTCGGGATTGGCGGCAATCAGTGTCACGACCGCGATCAGCACGATCATGCCGCCGAGATAACCAAGCCCCCAGGCGACGTTCGAAACCCGGCCGACATCCTGCTTGGAAACCAGCCGCGGCATCATGGAATCGTTGAACACGGTCGAGAACTCCGCGGCGATCGATGCGAAGATCATGAAGATCATCGGCCAGATGATCGGCGAGCTGGGTGCCGCGAACCAGAGGGCCGAAACGCAGGCGATCTTGATCACCGCGAAGAAGGCGATCCAGGGTTTTCGCGGGCCGGCCTGATCGGCGATCGAGCCGAGGATCGGGGAGAAGACGGCGATGACCAGCGACGAGATCGTCGCCATATTGCTCCAGGCAGCCTGCGCGGAAACCGGGTCCTCGGTCAGGCGGGCGACGAAATAGGGGCCGAAGATGAAGGTCGTGACGACGGTGAAAAACGGCTGGGCTGCCCAATCGAAGAACATCCAGCCCAAGATGCCGCGCCGGCTCGTTTTTACCGGCGCATCGTCCCCATCAGTAACGGCCATTTTTCCCCCGGATCAGCCAGCCTTGCCCGTTCTCCTACATCGCCCGGCCATGCGCAAGATCGCTCAGGAGACCGGCCGCGACGGTGATCTTCGGAAGCGTCAACTCGCCGCTTTCGCTCAAGGTCACCAGTTCGGCACCGATGCGGTTCACCCGCACCCGGTCGCCGCCGACCCAGGCTTCCAGCGGCTTCTTTTCCTTCGGATGGGCGGTGAGCGCGGCGATGACGATATCGCGGCGCGCCGAGGCGAGCTGCTGCAGGCTGCGGGAGAGCGCCAGGCTCTCGTAATGTTCCGACGTGGTGATCCGATCTCCCGCGCCGATCAGGCGGTTGACCCGGAAGGTTTCGGTGACGGCGAAATAGCTCTCGGTGGCACGCGCCATGGTCTCGCCGGTGCGGTCGGCGATCAGCATGATCTCCGGCACCAGGACCAGCGTCGAGAGCAGCACGATCTCGCGGGCAAGCGACGCCGGTATGCCCTGCGCTTCGAGTTCTACGGCGCGTGCCGCAGTTTCCACGAAATCTCCGCCGGCCAGCGACGAACGAAGCCCCTTGATCGCCGCCTTGAGGCGGCTCATTGCGCCGTCCATGTCGCCGGTGCCGACCTGCGTCTGCAGGATGAGGCGGGTCGCTTCCGCAAAGGTCTCGGTGGTGCGGGCGTAGAGATCGTTCTGCAGCTGGCCGGGGATTTTTCCGTCCAGCGCATCGATCTCGGCCCAGAGCTTTGGAAGTTCGAAGCCGTCGCGGGCAAGGAAGGCGGCCTTGACGACATTCGCCGCCGTGGCACCCGTCATGTCGCTCATCTGCTGCACAAAACCCGGGCCGCCGCGGTTGATCGCCTCGTTGGCGAGCGTGGTGGCGACGATTTCGCGATGCAGGCGATGGGACTGGATATCTCCCGCGTAAGCCTTCTGCATCTTGGCCGGGAAATAGGCTTTCAGGACAGCCGAGAAATAGGGGTCGTCCGGCAGGCTGCTGTCGAGCAGCGCATCGAAGAGAACGATCTTCGAATAGGAGAGTAACACGCCGATTTCCGGCCGGGTCAGCGGCCTGCCGGAGGAATAACGCTCCGCAAGCTCCGCATCGTCGGGAAGGGTTTCGACCTTGCGGTTGAGCTGGCCTTGCGATTCCATGACGGACATCAGCCGCGACAGCTCTTCCCGGTTGCCGGTGCCCTTGCGTTCGGTCAGCGAGATCGACAGCGGCTGCAGGTAGTTGTTGCGCAGCACGAGGTGACCGACTTCCTCGGTCATCGAGGCGAGAAGCTGGTTGCGCTTTTCGCGGGTCAGGCGGCCGTCCTGCATGGCCGAATTGAGGGCGATCTTGATGTTCACCTCGACGTCGGAGCAGTTGACGCCGGCGGAATTGTCGATCGCGTCGGAATTGCAGCGGCCGCCATTCAGGGAATAGGCGATGCGGCCCTTCTGGGTCATCCCGAGATTGGCACCCTCGCCGATGACGCTGGCGCGCACGTCCGCTGCTGTGATGCGGATCGGATCGTTGGCGCGGTCGCCAACTTCCGCATCTGTCTCGGAGGGCGCCTTGATATAAGTGCCGATGCCGCCGAACCAGAGAAGGTCGACAGGGCTCTTCAGGATCGCGGTCATGATCTCAAAGGGCGTTGCGGTCGTCTTGTCGATGCCGATCGCGGCCGCGGCCTGCCTGGTGAGCTTGACCGACTTCTCCGAGCGGGAAATGATCATCGCGCCTTCGGAAAGCACCGACTTGTCGTAATCCTGCCAGCTCGACCGCGGCAGGGCGAACATGCGTTCGCGCTCGGCGAAGGACTTTTCGATATCCGGATCGGGATCGATGACAATATCGCGATGGTCGAAGGCGGCGATGAGACGGATCTTGCGCGACAACAGCATGCCGTTGCCGAAGACGTCGCCGGACATGTCGCCGACGCCGGCGACCGTGAACGGCGTCGTCTGGATGTCGATGTCTTTCTCGCGGAAATGCCGTTTCACGGCCTCCCAGGCGCCGCGGGCGGTGATGCCCATCTTCTTGTGGTCGTAACCGACCGAACCGCCTGACGCAAAGGCATCGTCCAGCCAGAAGCCGGCTTCCTGCGCCAGGCCGTTGGCGGTGTCGGAGAAGGTCGCCGTGCCCTTGTCGGCGGCGACCACGAAATAGGGGTCGTCGCCATCGATGCGGATCGTGTCCGGCGGCCCGACTATGTCGGCGCCGACGATGTTGTCGGTGATCGACAGGAGGGTGCGGATGAAGGTCTTGTAGGCCTCCTTGCCGGCATTGAAGAACGCGTCGCGGGAGCTCGCCGGGGGCAGCATCTTCGGGAAGAAGCCGCCCTTGGCGCCAACCGGTACGATCACGGCATTCTTGACCTGCTGCGCCTTCACGAGGCCGAGGATTTCCGTCCGATAGTCCTCGCCGCGGTCCGACCAGCGCAGGCCGCCGCGCGCAACCTTGCCGAAGCGCAGGTGCACGCCTTCGACCTCGGTGCCGTAGACGAAGATTTCACGGAAAGGGCGGGGTTCCGGCAGGCCGTCGAGCAGCTTCGGATCGAGCTTGAAGGCGAACATCCGGTGCGGTGCGCCATTGGCATCGCGCTGGAAATAGTTGGTCCTGAGCGTCGCATCGACCGCATTGACGAAACGTCGAAGCGTGCGGTCCTCGTCGAGATTGGGCACGTTGCCGAGGGCTTCTTCGATTTCGGCGTGATGGTCGGTGAGTTTCTTGATGCGGGCCTTTTCGGCAATCTTCGGGTCGAAGCCGTCGCGGAAGAGGCGGAAGATGGCGGCGGATATGGCCGGGTATTTCACCAGCGTATCGGCGATATAGGCCTGCGAATAAACGATGCCGGTCTGGCGCAGATAACGGGAATATGCGCGCAGCACCGTGACTTCGCGGGCGGACAGGCCGGCCAGCAGTACCAGCCGGTTGAAGGCGTCGTTGTCGATCAGGCCTTCGAAGGCGGAGAGGAAGGCCTCTTCCAGAGCCAGGCCTTCGCGGGACAGGTCGACTTCGCGCCCGTCGCCGAGCTGCAGTTCCATATCGTGGAGGACGATCAGCTTGCGGTCGTTTTCCGGACCGACCTCGATCTCGAACGTCTGCTCGCTGACGGCGTGGAAGCCAAGGTTTTCGAGAAGCGGCACGCGGCGGGAGAGCGACAGGTGCCGGTCCTTGTGGAAGATCTTCAGCGAGACGGTGCTGGCGGCGTCGCCGGGGCGGCGATAGAAGGCGATGCGGATCGTTTCGCCGGCTGCACAGGCGGCAATGTCCGGCAGGTCGGCGAAGGTTTCCTCGGGCGAGAAGGCTTCCTGGAAGGCCTGGGTGACGGTGAGCCGCGGCCCTTCCTCGGCGAGCGCTGCGAAGCGTTCCTCCCAGGGCGTGGCGATCAGCCGGATCGCTTCCTCGAGCTTGGCTTGCGCGATCCTCGGCGTCTTGCCGCCGCGCCTGCCGATGATCATGTGGACGCGGGCGACGCCGCCCTCCGGGAAGGCCGGGTAGTAGGCGGAGACGTGGCCGTCATAGACCTTGGTCAGATAGTCGCCCACCTTTTCGCGGACGTGGGAATTATAGTCCTCGCGAGGCACGTAGACGATCACCGAGACGAAACGGTCGAAGTGGTCGATGCGCGGCAGGACCCGGACGCGCGGGCGCTCGTTCAGTTCCATGATCTGCTCGCAGAAGCGGGCCAGCAGATCGACATCGATCTGGAAGAGGTCGTCGCGCGGATAGGATTCGAGCGTGTTTTCCAGCATGCGGCCGGAATGGCTGTCGGGGTCGAAGCCGAACTGCTCCTCCACCCGGCCGGTCTTGGCGCGCAGGAGAGGGATGTCGCGCACGGAGTGGGTATAGGCGGTTGCCGTGAAAAGGCCGACGACACGCAGCTCACCGACCACTTCGCCCTTTTCGTCGAAGCGCTTGACGCCGACATAGTCCATATAGGCGCGGCGGTGCACCACCGATTTCACATTGGCCTTGGTGACGATCAGGAAATCGGGACCGTCGAGGAACTCGAGGATTTCCGGCGTGGTCGTCACCGCGTCCTTGCCCTGGCGCAGCACCAGCACGTCCGGATCGGAGAGGATGCCGAGACCGCGGCCCTTGCCGCGTTCGACCTTGGCCTCTGTGCCCTTGCCGGAATAGACGTATTCGCGCATGCCGAGGAAGGTGAAGTTGTCGTCGCGCAGCCAGTCCAGGAAGGCGAGAGCCTCGTCGCGGTCGGCCTTGCGGCGGCTTGTCGAATTACCGAGCTGCTTGGCGGCGCCGTCGAGGACTTCCAGCATGGAGCCCCAGTCGGTGATCGACAGATGCACCTGGTCGAGGATGTAGCGGATGCGCTCGGTGAGCGAAGCAGCCTGTTCCTCGTTGAGCGGCGACAGATGGATCTGGATGAGGCTCACGTGATGAGCCGGGTTGCCGGGCTGCTCGTTGGAGCGCAGGACCGGTTCCTTGCCCGGCTCCACGACCAGGATCGGATGGACCGCCATGGTGAGGTCGCGGTGGGTGGCGGTCACCTCGCCCATGACCGAGTCGAACAAAAAGGGCATGTTGCGGTCGACGACGGTCAGCACCGAGACCGGAATACCGTCCGGCTCTACACCGGCGATCGGTTCGACCGTGATGTCGGCCCGGACCCGCGTCCAGGCCATCAGCCGCTCGGCCGCGTGTTTGGCGGAAAGCGCCAGCATGTCCGGCGTGTAGCTTTCGAGGTCGTCAGTGCTGGCCCGGCCGAACAGGATGAGCGGGTCGAGATGCGGCCCCTTGCTCGCAGCGACGAGCTTGCGCGCGCTTTCGATCTGTTTTTCCCGCTTCGGATTCTGCCTGACGGCCATGTCCCTCTCCCCTTTTTCCGTCCCCAGACGGAATAAACTAGATTTGTGTCATCGTGCAGCAACGTGGCTGATCCATGTCCGTCGGCACTACACGTTTCATTGTTCCGTGAAGGCTTGTTGACATGCGGCGACGAAGAAACGATCAACAGGGCCATCGTAGCCGGAAAGCAATCTCATGCAGGATACCAGCAGTGCCGTCCTCGTCATCTCCAGCCATGTCGTGCGCGGCTCGGTCGGCAATCGCGCCGCCGTCTTCGCGCTCGAGACGCTGGGATTTCCCGTCTGGGCAATGCCGACCGTCGTCCTCCCCTGGCATCCCGGTCATGGGCCTTCTACACGGCTGACCTTTCCCGAATCAGATTTCGACAAGGCTATAGACGATCTTATTCGCGCGCCATGGCTGGGAGAAGTGAAGGCGGTGCTGACCGGCTATTTCGGCAATGCCGCCCAGCCGCGTTCGGTGGCGCGGCTGATAAGGGCGCTGAAGGAGAAGAACCCGGGCCTTCTCTATGTCTGCGATCCTGTCATGGGCGATCTCGGCGGGCTCTATATTCCGCAGCCGACGGCAGAAGCGATCCGTGACGAACTCATTCCGCTTGCGACGATCGCCACCCCGAACCGCTACGAGCTCGCCTGGCTTTCCGGCGCGCCGCTCGAAACCAACAACGATATCATGGATGCCGCAATCGCGCTCGGGCCGCCGCGCATCCTGGTGACCTCGGCCGTGCCGATGATGGCGGGCGGTACCGGCAATCTCTACCTGACCGGCAAACATGCGCTGCTTGCCGAACACCGGCTGATCGACAATCCGCCGAACGGACTCGGCGACCTCCTGGGAGCGCTCTTCCTCGGGCGAATCCTTGCCGGCATGGACGAGGAAAAGGCGCTGCAGCTGGCAACTGCGAGCGTTTTCGAAGTCCTTGCGCGCACGGCCAAGCGCGGCGGCGACGAGCTGACGCTGGAGACGGACGCATCGAGCCTCTCCACACCCATGGCAATGGTTCAGATGCGCCGGCTCGTGCACCCCTTGCAGCGGACCAAGCGGTAATCGGCGCCGGAACTTCGCAGATGCACAATGGCCGTTGATCTTCGCTCGGCAGCGCTATAATCGTTGCTCCATGACGGATTTTCCTGACAGACTTCTGGCGGGCTACCGCAACTTCATGAGCGGTCGCTATAGTGACGAACGCGAGCGCTACCGCGTGCTGGCGGATACGGGGCAGAAGCCCCATACGCTGCTGATTGCCTGTTGTGACTCCCGTTCTGCGCCGGAGACCATTTTCGATTGCGGGCCGGGTGAGCTTTTTGTCGTGCGCAATGTGGCCAACATGGTGCCGCCCTATGAGCCCGACAGCCAGTTTCACGCCACCTCGGCAGCGCTCGAATATGCGGTCCAGGTGCTGGAGATCGACAATATCGTGGTGATGGGCCATGGCCGTTGCGGCGGCATCCGGGCAGCTCTCGACCCTGCCATGGAGCCTTTGTCGCCGGGCGACTTCATCGGCAAGTGGATGGGACTGGTGAAGCCCGCCGCCGAGCAGATCCAGAACAACGAATTCATGACGCAGGCCGAACGCCAGACGGCGCTGGAGCGGGTCTCGATCCGCAATTCTATCGCCAATCTGCAGACGTTTCCCTTTGTTCGCAAACTCGGCGAAGAAGGGAAACTCGGCATTCACGGCGCCTGGTTCGACATTTCGACCGGCGAACTCTGGATCATGGACAGCAAGGGCGATTTCGTCCGCCCGGACCTCACCGAACCGCCGGAGCAGGCCGAACAGGCGTCGGCCTGATTTACGATAAACCAGGCTTACTGGCCGTCGATCTGCGCGCCCATATAGGCGATCGCCTGCTGATAGACGGTTGCAGCGTTCCAGCCCTGGATGGCGACGAAGTTCGGCTGACCCGGCTGGTAACCGGCACCCGGCCTCCAGCCGTGTCCTTTCAGGAAATTCGCGGTCGAGGCAAGCGCATCGGCACGCGAGCGGACCATGTCGATATGGCCGTCGCCGTCGCCATCCGCGCCGTAGCGGACGACGTTCAGCGGCAGGAACTGGGTCTGGCCGATCTCGCCATGGGCAGCGCCGCGGGCGGTGATGCTCAGATCGCCTCGGCCGACGAGCTGAAGGGCCGCGTAGAGCTGCTCGGTGAAATAGGCGGAGCGGCGGCAATCGTAAGCGAGCGTCGCGACGGCGGAAAGCGTGTGCTGATCACCCATGAAGCTGCCGAAACCGGTTTCCATGCCCCAGATGGCGATGATCGGGCCGGCCGGCACGCCGTAGCGGCGTTCGATCTGTGCAAACAGCGAAGCGTTGCCGGATTTCATGCCCTTGCCGCGGGAGATGATGGCAGCCCCGCCGCGTTTCTTCATAAATTCGTCGAAGGAAAGCTTGAAGCTCTTCTGGCCGCGATCGGCGCTGATGGTCGGGCGATTGTAGGAGACGTTCGAGAAAGCCTTTTCGACGACGGAAGGGTTGACGCCGCTCGAAGGTGCAACCCGCTTGAACTCTTCGACCCAGCGGGCGAAGCCGGATGAATCGTTGCCGCATTGGAGCGCGGCAAGCGCCGGACTAGCGGTCATGAAACCGGTTGCGATCAATCCTGCCAGCAAAATCTTCTTCATGCGGTCAAACCCGTCCCGAGAGCCGGATCGCTTAAGTCTGAAGCGTCCGGATAATGTGCATTGTTTCGGCCTTATGGCGGCGGTTGCAGACAATCGCAACTCACCCGTTCATGAATAGTTCGTGATATGGGTGATTCGAAAGAAAAACCCCGCCATTTCTGACGGGGTTTCTATCGGAACATGCTTAATAAATTTATTATTTATCAGGCAGCAGCCTTGCGCGGCTTGATCAGGCCGCGATTAACGAGCAATTCGGCGATCTGGATGGCGTTGAGCGCGGCACCCTTGCGCAGGTTGTCGGAAACGACCCAGATATTGAGGCCGTTTTCCACCGTCGCATCCTCGCGGATACGGGAAATGTAGGTGGCATCCTCACCGGCGCATTCGTAAGGCGTCATGTAGCCGCCGTTTTCATGCTTGTCGATGACGAGGCAGCCCGGAGCTTCGCGCAGGATATCGCGGGCCTGGTCCGCGGTGATCTCGTTTTCGAACTCGATATTGACCGATTCCGAATGGCCGATGAAGACCGGAACGCGCACGGCGGTGCAGGTCACCTTGATCTTCGGGTCGAGCATCTTCTTGGTTTCGGCGAGAACCTTCCACTCTTCCTTCGTATACCCGTCTTCCATGAAGCTATCGATATGTGGGATGACGTTGAAGGCGATGCGCTTGGTGAACTTCTTGGATTCGACCGGATCAGCGACGAAGACGGCGCGGGTCTGGGTGAAGAGCTCGTCCATGCCTTCCTTGCCTGCGCCGGAGACCGACTGGTAGGTCGAGACGACGACGCGCTTGATCTTGGCGAAGTCGTGCAGCGGCTTCAGGGCAACGACGAGCTGGGCGGTCGAGCAATTCGGATTGGCGATGATGTTGCGCTTGGTAAAGCCGGAGATCGCATCGGGGTTCACTTCCGGAACGATCAGCGGAACGTCCTGATCGTAACGCCAGGCGGACGAGTTGTCGATGACGACGCAGCCCTGGGCGCCGATCTTTGGCGACCACTTCTTGGAAACCTCGCCTCCTGCCGACATTAGGCAGATATCGGTGTCGGAAAAATCGTAGTTTTCCAGGTTGGAAACCTTCAGCGTCCGGTCGCCGAACGAAACTTCGGTTCCCTGGCTACGGGCGGATGCCAGCGCCACGACTTCGTCGACCGGGAAGCCGCGCTCGGAAAGGATCGACAGCATTTCCCTGCCGACATTGCCGGTTGCACCGGCGACTGCGATCTTGAAACCCATTTTTTGCTCTCTTTCTGTCTCTCCTCGATTTGGTGAGGGGGAAGCCGCGATCAACTCGCGGAATTCCTTGTCCCCGGCCATCCGGGGAGAGAGCGGCGGCCAGAGACGTCAGACGGTTTTCGTCGTCGTTTTGGCCTTGGTTTTGGAGAAAGCGGCAAAACACGCCCGCTGCGCAGCCTGGATGGCCGGCAGTGCTAAGGCAGCGATATGGAATTCGCAGGCGCGCATGTGGGTGTCTTCCCGTTCGCGGAGTTGTTTAAAAGATTTTCGCAACGAGTCAAGCGACGGCTGACGCAGGTGATGCGCCGCATTGCCCTTATGCCGCGCCGCAGCATCCGCTGTGCACGGCAGGCGCGATATTAGACGAAAGTCATAATCCCAAAGCATCGCTCTCCTTAGCCCTTGAATTCTGTCAATCTGCGACAATGCGTCGCCATATCCATGCCCTGGAGGGAACGGGCTCGGAGCCGGCACGCGAGTTTCATCTTAAGGGAGGACGACAATGGCAAATGTCGCAACTGCGATTGACACCAGAACCAAGCCGATGACGGCCGAGGAGCGGAAGGTGATTATCGCCTCCTCGCTCGGCACCGTCTTCGAATGGTATGATTTCTATTTGTACGGAACGCTGGCTGCGATCATCGGCAAGCAGTTCTTCTCTCAGTTCCCGCCGGCAACGCAGGCGATCTTCGCCCTGCTGACCTTTGCCGCCGGCTTCCTTGTCCGCCCCTTCGGCGCGCTGGTTTTCGGTCGGCTCGGCGATCTCGTCGGCCGCAAATACACCTTCCTTCTCACCATCCTGATCATGGGTCTGTCGACCTTCGCGGTCGGTCTTCTGCCAAGCTATGACCAGATTGGTGTTGCTGCACCCATCATTCTCGTGGCGCTGCGCATGGCTCAAGGCCTGGCGCTCGGCGGTGAATATGGGGGCGCGGTGGTTTATGTTGCCGAGCATTCGCCGCGGAACCGGCGAGGTTTCTATACCGCCTGGATCCAGACCACGGCCACCATGGGTCTGCTCCTGTCGCTGTTTGTGATCGTGACCTTGCGCCTCAACATGGGCGAGGAAGCCTTCGCGACCTCGCAGCCGATTCTCTTCGGGCTTCAGGGTGGATGGCGCATTCCCTTCCTCCTGTCGATCATCCTGCTCATCATCTCGATCTACATTCGTCTGCAGATGAATGAATCACCGCTCTTCAAGAAAATGAAGGAGGAAGGCACTCAGTCCAAGGCGCCACTGTCGGAAGCTTTCGGTAACTGGGGTAATGGCAAGATCGTGCTGGTCGCGCTGTTCGGCCTCGTGGTCGGCCAGGCGGTCGTCTGGTATACGGGACAGTTCTACGCCCTGTTCTTCCTGCAGACTGTGCTGAAGATCGACCTTCTGACAGCCAACGTGCTGATCGCCTGGGCGTTGATCATCGCAACACCCTTCTTCCTGGTGTTTGGCTCTCTTTCTGACCGGATCGGAAGGAAGCCGGTGATCCTGGCGGGCTGCCTTCTCGCGGCAGTAACTTACTTCCCTCTGTTCAGCGCCCTGACAACGGCGGCCAACCCGACCTATTCCAAGGCGATCGAATCCGTGAAGGCTGAAGTCAGGGCCGATCCCGCCACCTGCGGTTCCCTGTTCGACCCGGTCGGCATCCGCACCTTCACGACGCCTTGCGATGTGATGCGCCGCACCATGTCAACTCAGGCTTTCCGCTACACGCTGGTGGACGCGCCTGCGGGCTCTCCGGCCCAACTCGTCGTCAATGGCGGAGCGCCGATATCCTTCACCGATGCCCCAGCCTTCAATGCAGCGCTCGCCCCGGCTATGGTTGCGGCTGGCTATCCGGCGGCAAACGACCCGGGCAAGGTCAAGGTCAGCGGCTTCTTCTCCGCCTTGGCTAACGGTCAGTCGTTGACGGTCATCGCGATCCTGACGATCATGGTGATCTACGTCACCATCGTATACGGCCCGATCGCTGCTGCCCTGGTCGAGTTCTTCCCGACCCGCATTCGTTATACGGCCATGTCCCTGCCCTACCACATCGGTAACGGCTGGTTCGGCGGCCTCCTGCCGGCCACCTCCTTCGCAATCGTCGCCTCCACCGGCGATATTTTCGCAGGACTCTGGTATCCCGTCATCTTCGCACTTTTGACGGTCGTAATCGGCCTGCTGTTCGTCCGCGAGAAACGGGACGTCGATCTCGCTCACTGAGGCAGGACCAGCAGATAAAAAAGGGGCTCGGTACAATGTGCCGGGCCCTTATGTTTTTGAAGGTTCTTATGGAATTCGAGCCGGTATCTTTGATCCGGCACCTACGCTTCGGCTTGATGATGCTCCGGAATCCTTGCCGTTTTGCGCGACACGCCTTGAGTATTTAGTCGCTCCGCTTCGGCGGAATGCCGCGGAGCGGGAATGGCACTGTCGCCCGATTGGGGCGCAATAGGAGAGGAATGGGCCGGCGCGGAACCGGCCAACCGTCAGGTTCCTGCCGGAAGAGCAGCCCGTAGCGGGAAAAGACGATCGCCATGATGACAGAGAACCAGGCGCCGAACGAGAGACCGGCAATCACGTCGCTCGGATAATGCGCCGCGACGATGACGCGCGAAAAACCGAGCCAGAAGCTCATGATCAGAAAGAACAGGCGGTAGCGCGGAGCGAGCAGTGCCAGCGCCATCAGGAATGCCCCGACCGTGGTTGCGTGACCGGAAGGAAAGCTTTCGAACCGGGAGCCGGAAAAAGGGCTGAGACCGTAAAAGCCCCATTGCTCGTAAAGAACCGGGCGGGCACGGCCGATGATGCGCTTCACCAGGTTGACGAGAAGGCCCGAGCCGGCAACGGCCACAAAGATATAAGCCGCAACATGGCTGACCAGCATTGCCTGGAAGCGAGCTTTCAGGCCGGGCGCGAGACGGATGACCGCGAGCGCTTCGAAGAAGAGGAGCGCTGCCGCAAAAAGGATCCAGCCGGACGTGCCGAAATCGGTAATCGCCTTGCCGATCGGCAGCAGTACGTTGGGCGTATGGGCGGCATAGGAGCCAACCGGCGCATCGAGCAGGAAAAAGGCGATCAGGATCAGGTTAACCGCGACCAGCGCATAAGCCAGCCATCGCGGCGATGGCAATCCGGATGGATGGCGATACCGCCGATGTTTCAGTTTTTCGATTGTCCGTTTCATCGGCCTCTTCCGTGGCGCGGGAGCGATCCCGCGCCGCTTCTTCCCATAGATTTTGCGATATGGGTAGCAGGATGCCGAACGCCAAATGTCGAAGTGTCTTTCCGCCCTGCGACGGAAAGACACCGATCGGTGTATCAGGCGGAAAGGCTTACGAATTCCCTGAGGATCGCATCGCCCATTTCGGCGGTGCCGACCTTGCGGGCGCCTTCGGCCATGATGTCGCCGGTGCGGATGCCCTGATCGAGCACGTTGGCGATCGCCTTTTCGAGGTTGTCGGCTTCCGTGACCATGTTGAAGGAATAACGCAGGCACATGGCAAACGAGGCGATCATGGCGATCGGGTTGGCAACGCCGGTGCCGGCGATGTCAGGCGCCGAACCGTGCACCGGCTCGTAAAGCGCCTTGCGCTTGCCAGTCTTGGTGTCCGGCGCGCCGAGCGAAGCGGAGGGCAGCATGCCGAGCGAGCCGGTCAGCATGGCCGCGACGTCGGAGAGCATGTCGCCGAACAGGTTGTCGGTGACGATGACGTCGAACTGTTTGGGAGCCCGGACCAGCTGCATGCCGCCCGCATCGGCCAGCATATGCTCCAGCTTGACGTCGGAATATTTCGCCTTGTGCGTCTCGGTGACCACCTGGTTCCAGAGCACGCCCGACTTCATGACGTTGCGCTTTTCCATCGAGCAGACAGCGTTCTTGCGGGTGCGGGCAAGCTCGAAGGCGACGCCGGCAATACGTTCGATCTCATAGGTATCGTAGACCTGGGTATCGATACCGCGCTTCTGGCCGTTGCCGAGGTCGACGATTTCCTTCGGCTCGCCGAAATAGACGCCACCGGTGAGCTCGCGGACGATCAGGATGTCGAGGCCTTCGACCAGTTCCGGCTTCAGGGAGGAAGCGGAGCTAAGCGCCGGATAGCAGATGGCGGGGCGCAGGTTGGCGAAAAGCTCCATGTCCTTGCGCAGCCGCAGCAGGCCGGCTTCCGGACGCACTTCATAAGCAACGTGATCCCATTTCGGGCCGCCGACGGCACCGAAAAGCACCGCGTCCGCTGCCATCGCCTTGGCCATGTCCTCTTCGGAAATGGCGGCGCCATGCGCATCGTAGGCGCAGCCGCCGACCAGGCCTTCGTCGAGGACGAAATCGGCCTTCATGGCGCTGTTCATATGGGCGATGATCTTGCGGACTTCGCCCATGGCCTCGGGGCCGATGCCGTCGCCGGGAAGGAGGAAGAGGTTCTTTGCCATATCGTTTTCGTGTCCTTGCGGGTTTTGCAGGCTCGCGTCCTCCCGCGCGGAATCTCCGCGCCTGGCAAAACCTCGTCCGAGCCTGCCGAAGGACGAGGCTGGAAAGGTTTTAAGGACTGCCGGCGCCGATGCGGGCAGTCACTTCGATCTCGATCTTCATTTCGGGTGTAGTGAGGCCGCAAACGACCATGGTCGCCGCAGGCCGGATCTCGGAGAAGGTCTCGCCGAGAACCTGAACGATGGAATCGTAATCAGCCATGTCGGTGAGGTAGTAGCGCACCCGGACGACGTCCTGGAGGCCACTTCCGGCCTCTTTCAGGGCCTTCTCGATCGTGCCGAGTGTATTGCGGGTCTGGGCGGCCGCGTCGGCGGGCATTTCCATCCGGGCATAGTCGTAGCCGGTGGTGCCGGAGACATAGACCATGTCGCGATCCACCACGGCGCGCGAATAGCCGATCCGCGCTTCGAAGGGCGATCCGGAGGAAATCCGCTTGACCATCAGGATGCTCCGGAAATCAGAGCCAGGGACGTGCGGCTCGGTTGTTGTTCTCGAAAGTGCTGATCGCCGCGTCGCTCTTCAGCGTCGAGGCAATGTCGTCGAGGCCTTCGAGCATGATATGGCGACGGCCGGGATCGATGTCGAAACGGATCGAGCCGCCATCCGGGCCGGTGATTTCCTGGGCTTCCAGGTCGATCGAGAGGATGGCGTTCGAGCCGCGTTCGGCATCGTCCATCAGCTTGTCCAGGTCTTCCTGGGAAACGACGATCGGCAGAATGCCGTTCTTGAAACAGTTATTGTAGAAAATGTCGGCGAAGCTCGTCGAAATGACGCAGCGGATGCCGAAGTCGAGAAGTGCCCAGGGAGCGTGTTCGCGCGAGGAGCCGCAGCCGAAATTGTCGCCAGCGACCAGGATCTTGGCGTTGCGATAGGCCGGCTTGTTCAGCACGAAATCGGGATTTTCAGAACCGTCGTCCTTGTAGCGGGCTTCCGAGAAGAGACCCTTGCCAAGACCGGTACGCTTGATGGTCTTGAGGTAATCCTTGGGAATGATCATGTCCGTGTCGATATTGATGACCGGAAGCGGCGCTGCAACGCCGGTGAGCTTGGTGAACTTTTCCATGATCTGCCTCCACGTGGACTTATCTGCGGAAGCTGCCATAAAGCAAATCGACGCGGATTTGAAGGGCTGTTTGGCGTGAACCGGTACGCCGAGGCGCCGGAAACCGGCGCATTCGTCTCTTTACGCTTCGGAGCGATCAAAGATCGATGATCGTGCCGCGCCCGTCGTTCCAGACACGCATTTCGCGCTTGTTCGTCTTGGCCCGCACCGGAACCGGCTTCAGCCGGGCCGAAAGCGCGCGTCCGATGGACAGAACCGCGAGGATGCCCGCGAATGCGACGGTCAGCGAAGCCGTCAGAAGCGCTGCCATGGCGAGCACGGCAATGGCCGAAACGATGACGAAGAATACGCGAATATTTTGCATGGTATATACCTTTCTCATCGAGGAATGTGGGGCCTTGCGCCCTTTCTTGCAAGGGCTTTTGCGCATGGCGGTATTGCCGCAGATCAAAAAGATTGGCACAAAGCGCCGATGACCGCCTTGACCGATATCAATTATTCCTCAGTTCCTCTTCGCCGCTCTATCCTGAGCGTGCCGGCCGGCAATACGAGGGCGTTGGAAAAGGTGCATGGGCTGGATTGTGACGCGGTGATCTTCGATCTGGAAGATTCCGTCGCGTCGGAAAAGAAGGGCGAGGCCCGCGACAACCTGCGCCGGCTGTTTACGGAAAACCCGCTCAAGGACAGGGAAACGATCATCCGCATCAACCCGCTCGAAACGGAGTTCGGCAAGGCGGATATGGATCTCGTCACCGAGGTCTCCCCCGACGTGGTGCTGATCCCCAAGGTCGAGCACATGTCGCAGATCCAGGCGGTGGCGGATATCTTTTCCGAGGCCGGGGCTCCGGACAGTCTTGCCATCTGGGCCATGATCGAAACGCCGAAGGGCGTCCTGAATGCGCCGGCGATTGCCCCTGTCGACGAACGGCTCCAGTGCTTCGTGGTCGGCCTCAACGACCTGCGCAAGGAGACAGGCGTGCTGCCCCAGCCCGGCCGGGCCTATCTGGTGCCGTGGCTGATGCAGATCGTGCTTGTCGGCCGCGCCCATGGTGTCGACGTGATCGACAGCGTCTTCAACGATTTCAAGGATGCGGAAGCCTTCGAGGCAGAATGCGCGCAGGGCCGCGCCATGGGTTTTTCCGGCAAGATGCTGATCCATCCGGCCCAGATCGAGCCCGCCAACCGGCATTTCGGGCCGGATCCCCAGGCCGTGAAAGAGGCGGAAGCGGTGATCGCCGCCTTTGCGAAGCCTGAAGCGCTGCATCTCAACGTCATCAACCTGAACGGCAGAATGGTCGAGCGACTGCATCTGGTGGAGGCCGAAAAGCTTGCCGCCAGGGCGAGGATCATCGCTGAACGAAAGAAAACGCCATGAAACTTTATCGCTTCCTCAGCGGTCCCGACGATTCCTCCTTCTGCCACAAGGTGACGGCGGCGCTGAACAAGGGCTGGGAACTGTCCGGCTCGCCGACCTATGCCTTCAACGCCACGACCGGCGAGATGCAGTGCGGGCAGGCGGTGACGAAAACCGTTCACGGCAAGGAATACGATCCCGAGATGAAGCTCGGCGAGCAATAAGCTACAGTCAGAGGATCAGCGCTGGGCCGCTTCCTCGGCGCTGGCCTCGATGCGTTCCATGTCGTCGTCGCTGAGGCCGAAATGGTGACCGATCTCGTGGATCAGCACATGGGTGATGATATCGCCCAGGGTTTCCTCGTTTTCCGCCCAGTAGTCGAGGATTGGCCGGCGGTAAAGCCGGATCCGGTTCGGCAATTCGCCCGTTTCCATGTTGAAACGCTCGGAAATGCCGCGGCCTTCAAAAAGGCCGAGCAGGTCGAAGGGGGTCTCGAGCGCCATGTCCTCGAAAACGTCGTCGTCCGGGAAATCCTCGATCTCGATTGTCAGGTTGACGGTGAGAGCCCGGAATTCCTCCGGCAAATGACCATAGGCCTCGATTGCCAGCGACTCGAACGTGCTGATCGTCGGTGCGTGGCGATCCTGCCAATCGTCGGTCTGGTCGATGCGGGCCATAGGCTCTCCTTCTGATAAGGCCCATATAGTACCTCCCACGATATTTTTCGAGTGAAGAATCATCGGCCTAGGATCCAAGGAAAAGATTCCCATGATTTGGCTGTTGACTCTTACCGGCAGCTCTGGAATCCATAAGAACATAAAGAGAACATTACGGATGGAGCTGACGCCATGGCCGAGCACGCCACGGCGCAGGAGACGCTTTTTGCCCTGCGCGAACAGATCGCCAGACTGGAAGGGAAATCCCTGCCGGCGCTTGCAGCGGCGGAACAGGCGGACTCGGCCGTCGATCCGGAAGGCCGGAAAGCCAGGGACAATCAGCCCCGCCTGCCATTCGGCATAACGCAGATGGACACCGCATTGGAAGGCGGCCTGCCGCTCGACGGCATCACGGAAATCCGCTCGCTCCTGATGGGGGATGCCGGGGCAGCAAGCGGCCTTACTCTCTCGCTGGCGTCTCACCTCAAAGCGAGACAGCCGAGCGAGGCGCCGCTTCTCTGGATCTGTGATGCCCTCTCCACGCAGGAAGCCGGTATTCCTTATTCCGTCGGCCTCAAACAGTTCGGATTGAGCCACCGGGATGTTCTTTACGCCTCGCCGCGCAAGCTGGACGATGCCCTGTGGCTTGCCGAGACCGCATTGGCGAGCCGGGCTCTTGTCGCCGTCATTCTCGAAATCCGGGGAAATCCTAAGCATTTCGGGCTCACCGAAAGCCGCCGGCTGGGTCTCAGGGCAAAGGCGGCGGGGCGGCCGCTCTTTCTATTGCGGCATGCGGGTGAGGAGGAGGCGAGCAGCGCCTCGTTCCGCTTTCTTGTCGAACCGGCGCCGGCGGCTCACCGGCATCTTCCGGATGGATCCGTGCTTGGCGGCAGCATCGGTCATCCCGTTTTTAAACTCACCCTGGAGAAGAGCCGCAACCCGGCTCCGCTGTCCTTGCTTCTGGAGTGGAACCCCCATGACCGTCAATTTTCCCTCGGCCGAGACACAGGAGAGGCTTTCTCTTTCCGCAACCCGCCAGCGCATCCTGGCGCTCTTCTTCCCGCATCTGCCGACCGACAGGATCGCGCGCCGGCTCTGGGGACTGTCATGGCGTTCGAAAGGGCGTCCTGAACATCCTCCGATCCTCTGTGCGGGCCGGCGAGAAAACGCCATGCGGCTCACAGCGCTCGACGAGGTTTCCGAACGTCTTGGGCTGAAACGCGGGCAGGGGCTTGCGGAGGTGCGCGCCATGTTTCCGAAGATCGACGTGGTGGACGAAGACGACGCTGCGGATCAGGGCCTTCTCGAGGCGATTGCCGATTGGTGCGATCGTTATACCCCACTGGTGGCGCTGGACGGCCGCGAAGGCCTGTTTCTCGACATCACCGGCTGCGCCCATCTCTTCGGTGGTGAAGGAGCCCTGCTGAAGGATATTCTGGGCCGGCTTTTGCAGATGGGGTTCGACGTCAAAGGGGCGATCTCCTCGTCGCCGGGCCTGTCCTGGGCGGCCTGTCGTTTCGGCCGTGGCGGCGTGATCGCCGATCAGGTGACGGAGGAGGTGCTGGCGCCTCTACCGGTCAACGCTCTGCGCATCGATGAGGCCACCGTCGCATCGCTTTACAAGCTCGGACTGAAAAGGATCGGCGATCTTCTGCCGATGCCGCGTGCGCCGCTGGCTCGCCGTTTCGGCATGCACCTGTTGCTTCGGCTGGATCAGGCACTCGGGCACAATGAGGAAGCCATCTCGCCTCGCCGTCCGGTGGCGGCCCTTTCCGCCGAGCGGCGGCTTCCCGAACCGATCCAGGCGGAAGAGCATATTCTCCAGCTCACCGGCCAGATTGCCATTTCGTTGAAATCGGAACTGGAGGCTCGCGGTGTCGGGGGGCGGGTTTTCGAACTGGTGCTTTTCCGTGTCGATGGCCGGGTGTTTCGCATCGCGGCCGGTGCCTCGCAGCCGTTGCAGGATCCGAAACGAATCTCGTCGCTGTTTTCCGAGCGGCTGAACGCCGTGCACGATGATCTCGACGCCGGTTTCGGTTTCGAACTCCTGCGCCTCAACGTGCTGCAGCACGACGTCTTCAGGATTTCGCAGGGCGATTTCACCGGCAATGGCGACAGCGAAATCTCACTCGCCGATTTTATCGACCGGGTTTCGGCCCGGCTCGGGGCCGACTGTCTGCAGGTCGCCGATCCCAAACAAAGCCATATGCCGGAGCGCGGGGAAATATTTGTGCCGGCGATCGCGGCACGGATCGTCCGGGAAGAAACCCGGGAGCTTTCCGCCTTCGTGCCGAGAAGCGATCGGCCCTTGCGGCTTTTCCGGCATCCGGAGCTCGTGGAAGCCTTTGCGGCAACGGTGCCGGATGGGCCTCCCCGGCGTTTCCGCTGGCGCCGCATCGTCCATGCGGTCATCCGCGCCGAAGGACCGGAGCGGATCTCGCCCGAATGGTGGCATGACGAGGAGGATGTTGAGGAACGCGATTATTTCAGGCTTGAAAGTGAAGCCGGCCGCCGCTTCTGGATTTTCCGCGCAGGTCATTACGTTGCCGGCAAGGCTGCACCGACCTGGCGGGTGCACGGGATTTTCGCATGACCGATGCTCCCGCCTTTTTCGAGATCGGCGCCAAGACCAATTTCTCCTTCCTGGAGGGAGCGGCCAAACCGGAGGAGATGATCATCGCGGCCAGCGTGTCCGGCTTGTCCGGTCTCGGTATCGCCGACAGGAATTCCGTTGCCGGCGTGGTGAGGGCGCATAGCCAAGTCAGGAACATGAAGGAAACCTTCGAGCTTCAGCAGAAACAGGGCAGAAAGAAAGACGAGGAAGCGGCCATCCTCCCTTGCGCGTTTTATCCGGGAGCGCGGCTCGTTTTTTCCGACCAGACGCCGGATGTTCTCGCCTATCCGCAGAACCGGAAGGGTTGGGCCAATCTCTGCCGCCTGCTGAGCCGGGGGAAACTCAGGGCAGACAAGGGGGCCTGCATTCTGGAAGAATGGGATCTTCTGGAATGGTGCGACGAGATGATGCTGGCAGTCGTGCCGGATTTTTCCCGCGCGGAAGAGATGACCTATCGGCATCATTTGGAAAGCTGCCTCCGTAAATACCGGGAGCGGTTCAAAAAGAACATCTATCTGGTTCTGTCACCGACCTATGATGGACGAGATGCCTTTGTCTTCAGCTCGCTTGCCCAGATTGCTGCGGGCAGCCGGGTGCCTTTGGTTGCGACCAATCTGCCCCTTTTCCATCTCCCTTATCGGCGTTCCCTGTCGGATGTGGTGACGGCGATCCGCGAACATGTGACGATCCAGGAAGCTGGATTTCGGCTCTCGCCGAATGGAGAAAGGTACATCAAGCAGGCCGCCGAAATGGCGCGGCTCTTCCGAGCCTATCCAGACGCTATCGCCAATACGGGAAAGTTCTTCAGCGGGCTGAAATTTTCGCTCGATGAACTCAGCCATAACTATCCCGACGAGAGCGTCCCGGGCGAAACTGTGTCCGAAACCCTGGAACGGTTAACCTGGGAAGGCGCAAAGCGCCGATATCCCAACGGCATCGAGGAAAAGGTCTCCAACCAGATCAGGTACGAACTCGATCTGATCAAGGAGATGGAATACGAACCCTATTTCCTGACGGTGCGCCACATCGTCTGGCATGCCAGATATGTTCTCAAAATCCTCTGCCAAGGGCGTGGATCCGCCGCCAATTCCACCGTCTGTTTCTGCCTCGGCATCACCGAGGTCGATCCCACATTCACGACGCTTCTCTTCGAACGGTTCATTTCGACGGAGCGGAACGAGCCGCCGGATATCGACGTGGATTTCGAGCATGCGCGACGCGAGGACATTATCCAGTATATCTACCAGCATTACGGCTATCGCCATGCCGGTTTGACGGCGGCGGTCACCAGTTACCGGACCCGCATGGCAGGCCGCGAAGTCGCAAAGGCTTTCGGCCTTTCCGAAGATGTGCAATCGGCGCTTTCCAGTACCGTCTGGGGCTGGTCGGAGGATGGGCTTTCGGAGCGGGACGCCAAAGTCGCCGGCCTGGATGTGACGGACAGGACGACACTCAAGGTGATCGCCCATGCGAAGGAACTCATGGGCTTTCCACGCCATCTTACCCAGCATGTCGGCGGGTTCCTGATAACCCGCGACCGGCTGGATGAAGTCGTGCCGATCATGAAGACGGCGATGCCCGGCCGTTACATGGTCGAATGGGACAAGGACGACCTCGATACGCTGAAGCTTTTGAAGATCGATGTGCTGGCGCTCGGCATGCTGACCTGCCTCAAAAAGGCATTCGAGCTTATGAAACAGCATTACGATCGGGAAGAGACATTGGCTGGCCTGCTTCAGGATAAGCAGGATGATGTTTACGACATGATCTGCCGTGCCGATACGATCGGGGTTTTCCAGATCGAAAGCCGGGCTCAGATGAGTATGTTGCCCCGTCTAAGGCCACGGAAATTTTATGATCTTGTCGTTGAGGTGGCGATCGTTCGGCCCGGCCCCATCCAGGGCAACATGGTCCATCCCTATCTGAAGCGGCGCGAAGCCAAGCGGAACAATCAGCCTATCGAATACCCCGGTCCTGAATTGGAGAAGGTTCTTGAACGGACGCTGGGAGTGCCGCTTTTTCAGGAGCAGGCGATGCAGATCGCCATTACTGGAGCCGGCTTTTCGCCAGCGAAGGCGGACAAGCTGCGCCGGTCGATGGCGACGTTCAAGCGTTCCGGAAGGGTGGAGGAATTCAGGCGGGATTTCATTGCCGGCATGCTGGAGAATAAGTATCCCAGAGAATTCGCAGAAAGCTGCTTCAGTCAGATCGAGGGCTTTGCCGAATACGGGTTTCCGGAAAGCCATGCAGCTTCATTCGCTCTGCTTGTCTATGCCTCTTCCTGGATCAAAACCTATTACCCGGATGTCTTCTGCACGGCGATGTTGAATTCCCAGCCAATGGGCTTTTATGCGCCAGCGCAGCTCGTTCGCGATGCGCGGGAACATGGCGTCAAAATTCTTCCCGTCGATATCAATCGCTCGGATTGGGATTGCACTTTGGAAGCGGCTGCCTTCGACAGGAATGCGATCGATAAGCGCCACGAATCCATGCGGGATGTCATCAAGACCCGGCGGGCCGTGCGGCTTGGGTTTCGACAGGTCAAGGGCCTTGCCGAAAAAGACATGGTCGAGAAGCTCATTGCCAACCGAGGAGAGGGCTATACCTCAATCCACGATCTCTGGCAGCGGTCCGGCCTCGACAAGTCGGATATCGAGCGGCTCGCGGACGCCGATGCCTTCAACTCCGTAGGTCTCAATCGCCGTGAGGCGCTCTGGGCGGTCAGGGGGCTCGATGCCAGGAGGGCTGCCGAGAAACTGCCTCTGTTCGAAGTGGCCGATCGCATGGATCTGAGGCCAGAGGCGAAAGCGACGCTGCCTGAAATGCTGCCTGGCGAACAGGTGATTGAGGATTATCGGTATCTCTCGCTTTCGCTGAAAGCCCACCCGGTCTCTTTCCTGCGCGAGGAATTCAAGACCATGGGGATTACCCGTAGCGTCGATCTTTTGACGGTTCCAAACGGGCGAAGGGTGACGATCGGCGGGATCGTTCTCGTCCGTCAGCGGCCTGGCTCAGCCAAGGGCGTCATCTTCATGACGCTGGAAGACGAGACCGGCGTTGCCAATGCGATTGTCTGGCCGAAGATTTTCGAACGCTACAGGCCGGTCGTGATGGGCGCGCGGCTGGTGAAGATCCGGGGGAGGCTGCAAAGCCAGAGTGGCGTCATCCATACCGTGGTCGAGCATATCGAAGACATTACGCCGATGCTGGGTTTGCTGCAGAAGGAGGCGAGGCGGTTCGGCGTATCGGCCCGCTCGGACGAGGCGTTGCAATCGAGCGGCGACCACCGTCAGAAGAGGCGTTCGAATGGAATGGAGGAGGCACGCAGGGGAAGTGCAAAGGAGGCGGTGCCTCGCGATTCCTACGAAGCCGGTCCAGGGAGCGTCATGCCGAAAGGCCGCAATTTCCACTAATTACCGATGCAATGATACAAAGGAAGAAGCCGTGGGTATGGCAGCCTCCCTTAAGAAGTGACTCATATATGTCGATTCTTTCTTGACATCCACTGTCCGCTTTCGCAAAAAGAAGATGTTACAGGTCATGTTTGGCAGGTCGACCGAGAATGCTGGTTTGCAGTTGCAATTACATCACCGACAGGGAAATCAAGGACGTCATCACGCAACTCCTTGACGAAGACTGTTGGCAGCTCATCGTACCGTCAAAGGTCTATCATGCCATGGCGAAACGCGGTCGCTGCTGCGGCTGCTTCCCGGGCGTTGTCGACCTGATCATCCGCACGACCGAGGAATATCACGACGCGCACCACTCGACGGAAGACGAGGTGGTCGTATATATGTCCCGCCTGAGACAATTCCATGAGGAAAACAGGAGAGCGGACATTGAAAGGCGACTCAAAGGTCATCGAGCGGCTTAACGAGGCACTTTTTCTCGAGCTAGGCGCAGTCAATCAGTATTGGCTGCATTATCGCCTGCTGGACGATTGGGGCTTCAAGAAGCTTGCAAAAAAAGAGCGGGCGGAGTCGATCGAAGAAATGCATCATGCCGATCGTCTTATCGATCGCATCATCTTTCTCGAAGGCCACCCCAACCTGCAGACGCTTGCCCCGCTGCGCATCGGTCAGAACGTCAAGGAAGTCCTGGAGGCGGATCTTGCCGGCGAATATGATGCCCGCACGGCCTACAAGGCTTCCCGCGATATCTGTCACGCGGCTGGCGACTACGTCTCGATGAAGCTCTTCGAAGAGCTTCTGATGGACGAGGAAGGCCATATCGACTTCCTCGAAACCCAACTCGATCTGCTGGCAAAAATCGGCGAGGAGCGTTACGGCCTCCTCAACGCGGAACCTGCCGATTCTGCCGAATAATCGGCTGTACCCGAATATACAAACCCGGCGAAGCATCCGCTTCGCCGGGTTTTTCATTGCGCCTACGAAGCCGTTTCACATGGCGGCCGGCCGATTCGGATGCCCACTCCCGCGGGTCAGAGCCGTTCGGTCGCCACCTTGGCCAGGTGGGTGAACTCCGCGACGACCTGATCGTAGACGGCGCGCTTGAAGGGCACGATCAGGCCGGGAAGGTCGGCCATCGGCTTCCATTCCCAGGCATCGAACTCCGGCGCATGTCCGCCAGGCGGCGGGTTGATGGCAATCTCGCTTTCGTCGCCATCGAAGCGAAAGGCGAACCAGCGCTGGGTCTGGCCGCGATATTTTCCTTTCAGCCCGATGCCGATCAGATGTGCGGGCAGATCGTAATTGATCCAATCCTTCGCCTCGGCAAGCAAGGTGACGGAGCGCATCCCCGTTTCCTCGTAAAGCTCGCGATAGGCAGCCGGAAGCGGCTCCTCGCCCTTGTCGATGCCGCCCTGGGGCATCTGCCAGAGCTGCGGCGAACCGTCAAATTCGCTGTTGCCCTTGCTGATGCGCCGACCCGCCCAGACAAGGCCTTCATGGTTCAGAATCATGATGCCGACGCAGGGGCGATAGGGAAGCTCTTCGGCGACGACCGAACGTTTGTCTTTCTTGCTCATGGATAACTCCGATCGACTACGGTCCGACGCTTTCGCCCGCAAGCGACGAGACGCCGACAATCTCGATACCGCGCTGCGAGACTTCCTCGCTCCATTGCCTTATCGCATCGATGCTCTCGTCGAAAGCCGAGGCGATGCCGATTGCCGTGCCCTTACGGCCGGCAATACGCTCGAGTTCGTCGAGCTTCTTGAGGATGGCGTCCTTCTGCAACTGCCCGTCAAGCGTCAGATCGCCAAAGGCATGGGGCAGTTCGATCGCCTTGGCAACGATCGCCGTCTTCGACTGCGCGGATGTCCCGTCGTCGAGGAAAAGCAGTCCCCGCTTGGAAATATCACGCAGGACCGGTTCCAACGCGCCGGCATCCGAGAGATAGCGGCCGCCGAGATAGTTCATGACGCCGGTATAGTTGGTAATCTCGCCCATGGCCCGGTGAAGGCGGCCGAGATTATCCTTCGCTGACATCTTGGTCAGCAGGGTCCCGGGGCCTGGATCGTTCGCCGGGTAATCAAATGGTTCAAACGGCACTTGGATCAGGATTTCGTGGCCGGCGCGGCGGGCTTCCTGCATCCAGCGCTGCAGGCTGTTGCCGCTGACGGCGAAGGCGAGCGTCACTGTCGGCGGCAGGTCGCGGATTGCCCGCTGGGTGCCCGTCTGACTGAGGCCGAGACCGCCGACGACGATCGCGATGCGGGTTCCGCGCGCGCCCGACCAGGGGCGCGCATATTGATCCATCGGCCGCTGCCCGCCGGGTCCGACAATCGGCAACCGGCCATGGGGCGAATCCTCCAGAAGCGCGTCGTTGGGCTGGGCAGCCATGCGAGGGTCCTGGCCGATCCGCTGGGTGCCGATCATTACCGGCCCGCTGCCATCGCGCGAGCGTGGCGTATACTTGGTCACGACCGACCCGTCATCGGTGAGCGTCCGCTCGATATTGGCCCCGGAACCGGGATCGGAACGAGGCATGCCGACGGATGGCTGCGGCGCCGCGTTCGGGTCGGGTTTGGCGGAGGGCTGGGTCTCTTCCGGCTTGGAAGCAGGCGGAATGTTGGAGGCGGTTCGCTTCAGGGCATCATCGCCGCGCATGGCGTAGAGCGAAAGTCCCAGGACGCCGGCAACCGTGAGCATCGCGAAAACGATTGCGAGAGAAAACCTTCGGTTCCGTCGCCGAGCGGCCGGCCGGTTCTGTCCGAGCGGTGCATGGAGATCGGTGCCCAAGGTCTGTTCCGCGTTTCTTCAGCAGATACGAAGAACCGGCCAGCGAGACGTTTTCGACGCGTCACGCTGGCCGGCCCGATGGATGTCTTTACTTCTTGATCGTGGCTGCCGCCGCCTTGTCCGGGCTGGGCGGGAAGGACGGGTCCTTCTTGGTACCGCGGAAGAGGTCGAGCGCATAGTTGAGCTGGATGTCGTCCTTGGCTTCCGGCGGCACGTAGGCTGCGGAACCGGAACCTTCGTCGGTCTCGGCTGCACCCTGGATGTGGCCGCGCAGGCTGGATTCACCTTCAGCCCGGATCTTGCCCTGCAGTTCCGGCGGCAGCGGCTGATCGACCTTGATATCCGGCTGGATGCCGGTGCCCTGGATCGACTTGCCCGACGGCGTGTAATAGAGCGCGGTGGTCAGACGCAGCGCGCCGGCATCGCCGAGCGGGATGATCGTCTGAACCGAACCCTTGCCGAAGGAGCGCGTGCCGAGAACCGTGGCACGGCGCAGATCCTGGAGCGCACCGGCGACGATTTCCGAAGCGGAAGCCGAGCCGCCGTTGACAAGTACGATGACCGGCTTGCCGTCGGTCAGATCGCCGGGGCCAGCGTTGAAGCGGCGGGTCTCGTCGGCATTGCGGCCGCGGGTCGAAACCACTTCGCCACGTTCCAGGAAGGCGTCGGAAACGTTGATCGCCTGATCGAGCAGACCGCCCGGGTTGAGGCGCAGATCGAGTACGTAGCCCTTCAGCTTGTCCGCCGGGACGTCCGCCTTGATCTTCTTGATCGCCTTTTCGAGGTCGTCATAGGTCTTCTCGGTGAAGGAGATGACGCGGACATAACCGACATCGCCGCCTTCGACACGGGACTTCACGGCGCGGACCGCGATGATGTCGCGTACCACGGTGATGTCGAGCGGCTTGTCGGCGCCCTGACGGATGATCGTCAGCTTGATCGGGGTGTTGACGCCGCCGCGCATCTTCTCGACGGCTTCTTCGAGCTTCAGGCCGCGCACCGGCGCGCCATCGATCTCGGAGATGAAGTCGCCTGCGAGAATGCCGGCCTTGGAAGCGGGCGTATCGTCGATCGGCGCGATGACCTTGACGAGTTCGTTCTCCATCGTCACTTCGATGCCGAGGCCGCCGAACTCGCCACGCGTCTGCGTGCGCATGTCTTCGGCATCCTTGGAATTCATGAAGCTCGAATGGGGGTCGAGCGAGGTCAGCATGCCGTTGATGGCGTTCTCGACCAGCTTTTCCTCATCCGGCGGCGTCACATACTGGGCGCGGACCCGTTCGAACACGTCGCCGAAGATCGACAATTCCCGGTAGGTCGAAGGGCCGGCGGCCTGCGCCGGCACACCGGCCGAATAAATCACGCTCATCGCGGTCGCACCCAAGAGTGCACCGACGATGACAAGAGAAGCCCTACGAATCATTTCGTGCCCTTCCAGTTTCTTTCGAGGTCCACCACGGCTTGGAATCGACCGGTGTGCCATCTTTTCGGAATTCAATGTAAAGCGTTGGACGATCTGTTTCCAGCGCCAATGCGGTTGCGCTTGCCACTCTTTTCTCACCCATCACGGCAATGGGTTCACCTGCGAAAACGAACTTGCCCTGCCGCGCGTTCACAACGTCCATGCCGGTCAGAACCAGATGGTATCCATCTCCGGCATTGAGGATGATCATCTGTCCGTAACTCCGGAAGGCTCCGGCGAAAACCACCAAGCCGTCAGCCGGCGCCGTCACCACGGCACCCGCGTTCGAAGCAACAGTCATGCCTCTCGCCGTGTGCCCTGTCCCGTCGGCGTCGCCGAACCACCGCAATACATCTCCGGCGACCGGAAGCTCCAGCCTCTGCTTGAGGCTCGAAAACGCGTATGCGGGCGCAATGCGGTTTTTGTCAGGCACGCCGCTTTGGGCAAGCTGCTTTGCCCTTTCGCGTTCGGCGTCCGACATCATGCGCTGGCGCTCTTCTTCGGCACGTGCCCGATCGATCGCCTCGCGCACCGAGGCGATGTCGCCTTCGAACGACTGGATGAGGTTCTCGAGCGTGGTGGCGCGACCGGCGAGCTCCTCGGAGCGGCGGCGCTCGGCGTCGAGATCGGCCGCGTTGCGCTTGTTCAACTTTTCGTTTTCCGCAAGCAGCAGGGCCATGCGCCGGTCCTCCTCGAGGCTCGCGGCAATGGTGCTGGAGACGGTGGTCTTCTCGGTCATCGCCAGCGCCTGGAGAGAGGCCAAGGATTGAAGGTCGGCAACGAGCTTGTCCGCCTCGTGGCGCATGCCGGGAACGACGGCGCCGAGCAGGATCGCGCTGCGAACGGAGGCGAGCGCATCATCGGGCGTCACCAGAAGTGCCGGAGGAGGATTGCGGCCCATGCGCTGCAGGGCGGCGAGCACTTCGGCCAGCACGGCGCGGCGGCCGCGCAGGGAGGTGCGGATACCGTCCTCCTTGAGCTTCAGTTCGGTGATCTTCTTCTCGCTGTCGAGGATTTTGGTTTCCAGCCCCCTGCGGCGTGCCGCCGAATCGATCAGCGCCTGGCGGACATCGGCGGTGTTCTTCCTGATATCGGCGATGTTCTTTTCGATGGCGGCAGCCCTGTCGCCCGAAATCTTCATGCTCTTGGTCAGAACTTCGAGCTCGCCGCGGGTTTCGTTGCGGCGGCGCTGCAGATCGGCCGTGGGATCGACTGCCGCGGCCGATGCCGCCTGGGGCGCCGTCGGCGAGGCCGCATTCTGGGCGCGGGCGGTATTGGAGATCTGGAGGGGCGGGATCAGCACGAAACCGAGACCCGCCGCCAGAAGCAGCGCGCGCCGGTACGATGTGATCTTGATTGTCCGCATTCCCGCTCCGCTATTCGCCGGATCGAGAAAGCCTAAGCTGATTTGCCCGGCGAGGCCACAAACAACATCGTGTTTGAAGGTAAACGATCGTTTAAGCTCTGTGATAGGGATGGCCCGAGAGAATGGTGACGGCGCGGTAGAGCTGTTCGGCAATCAGGATGCGCACCAGTTGATGCGGCCATGTCATCGAGCCGAGGTTGAGCACCATATCGGCCCGTTCGCGCAAGTCCGGGTCGAGCCCGTCGGCGCCGCCGATCACCAGCATCAGGTCGCGTTTGCCGCTGTCGCGATATCGGCCGATCACACCGGCGAAAGCCTCGCTGTCGAGCGCCTTGCCCCGTTCGTCGAGAAGAATGAGAACCGCGCCTTCGGGAAGCACCTTTTCGAGCGCGCCGGCTTCTTCGCGCTTGCGGGTATCGGCATTCGATGCGCGACTTTCCTGGATCTCGATCAGTTTCGACAATTCCAGGCCCACCGCCGGGCCAGCCTTGGCGAAACGGTCGAGATATCGGGACGCAAGTTCCTTCTCCGGTCCGGTCTTTAGCCGTCCCACGGCGAAAAGGCTTATTCGCATGTCCCTATCCGTTGGTTTTGCGGCCGAAAATTCCACCCTGCGGCGAGTTGGCACCCAGCCGCGTGATTTCGACCTCAGTCCGACCGGTTCAGGGCATGCCCGAACCCGTCAGTGCAGCAGCGTGCCTTCCTCGATATCCGGCGTCGCCCACATCTTTTCGATGTTGTAGAACGCGCGAATTTCCGGGCGGAACACGTGAACGATGATGTCGCCGGTGTCAATGAGCACCCAGTCACCCGTTTCCTGACCTTCGACGCGGGCGTTGCCAAGCCCCTCGTCCTTCAGATCGGAAATCAGGTGATCGCTGATGGCCATGACATGTCGGTTCGATCGACCGGAGACAACGACCATGTAGTCCCCGAGCGCTGATTTTCCAACAATGTTGATGGTGACGATATCTTCAGCTTTGGAGTCCTCAAGGCTTGCGAGGACCAGTTCGAGAGCACGGGCGGCAGCATCGGCGCCACGTTCCAGGCTCTGCGGGAGAACGGAGGCCGTCCTTCCCTTGGCGTGTACTGTTGTCAGGGTTTGTCCTTTCTTCCGGTAACAGCAACAGGCACTAACGCGAATCCGAGTCCGACTCGGCCGCTAACATATAGGTGACATCGAATTATTAATCTTTCAAGTAAGCGTCCGAAAAGGTGATAGAAAGATGTAGACCTTTTCGCGCCGCCTCGCGGCTGGCGCTAATCGGATTTCTGCCCGTTTGCGGCGCGGATCGCCGTGGAACTCAGGGCCGAACGCGGGCCGTGGATGAAGGTCCAGGCTGGCGCCCGCCGTTTCCAGAGCGTGCCGGCGTCGTCCTCATCGACGCGGGCGTAGTCGAAGGTGCGGGCCATTTTCGACGACAGGAACGACAGTGTCGCCCCCGGCCGGTCGATGACCGCGATCGGGAAGGTCGAGGCGATCGTCTGCCATTTCTGCCAGTGGTGGAAGGTCTTCAGGCTGTCGGCGCCCATCACCCAGACAAAATGCACGAGCGGGTTCCTGGCCTTCACGAAGGAGAGCGTATCGGCGGTATAGGAGCCGCCGAGTGTCTTTTCGAAGGCTGTGATCTTGATGCGAGGGTCGTCGATCAGCTTTTCGCTCATCGCCAGCCGGTCGCCGAGCAACGCAAGTTCGGAGCGGCTTTTCAGCGGGTTGCCGGGAGTGACCATCCACCAGAGCTGGTCGAGGCCAAGCCGGCGAAGCGCAATCTCGGCGACGAGGAGATGGCCCTCATGCGGCGGATTGAACGAACCGCCGAACAGGCCGACGGCCATGCCCCGTTCGGCATGCGGCATGACCAGATATCGGCGGTCGATCGTCTCTTCCCTCACGCGCGATCAGGGCCGGATCTGGCCGGTGCCGTGCACCCGGTATTTGAACGAGGTCAATTGCTCGACGCCAACGGGGCCGCGCGCATGCATCTTGCCGGTCGAAATGCCGATTTCGCCGCCCATGCCGAACTCGCCGCCATCGGCGAACTGGGTGGAGGCATTGTGCAGCAGGATCGCTGAGTCGAGTTCGTTGAAGAAACGGGAAACGACCTGCGGATCCTCGGCGATCACCGCCTCCGTGTGGCTGGAGGAATAGGTGTTGATGTGGCGGATGGCGCCGGAAATACCGTCGACGATCGCAACCGAGATCACCGCGTCGAGATATTCGGTGCGCCAGTCCTCCTCCGTCGCAGGCTTGAAGCCCGGAAACACCTTGAGGACGGCCGCCGAGGCGCGGATTTCGCAGCCGGCTTCCGTCAGTGCTTCAAGGACCGGCATCAGATGCGTGCCGATCGCGGCGCTGTCGATCAGCAGGGTTTCGGCCGCTCCGCAGACGCCGGTGCGGCGCATCTTGGCGTTGACGATAATCTTCTTGGCCATTTCCAGGTCCGCGGAGGCGTCCATGTAGATATGGCAGAGGCCTTCGAGATGGGCGAAGACCGGCACACGCGCCTCGTTCTGGACGCGGGCGACCAGGCTCTTGCCGCCGCGCGGCACGATGACGTCGATCGCGCCGTTAAGGCCCGACAGCATGGCGCCGACGGCGGCACGGTCGGTGGTGGGCACGATCTGGATCGCGTGTTCGGGAAGGCCCGCCGCCTTCAGGCCGGCGACGAGGCAATCGTGGATAGCCTCCGACGACCGGGCCGAATCGGAACCGCCGCGCAGGATCACGGCATTGCCGGCCTTGAGGCAGAGCGCGCCGGCGTCGGCGGTGACGTTCGGCCGGCTTTCATAGATCACGCCGATGACGCCAAGCGGCGTGCGGACACGTTCGATATGGAGCCCGTTCGGACGGTCCCAGGCGGCGATGACTTCGCCGACCGGATCCTTGAACTCGGCGATCTCGCGTAGCGCCTGCGCCATGCCGGCGATGGACTTTTCGGTCAGCGTCAGCCGGTCGATGAACGATGGCAGCAGGTCTTTGCCTTCCACGCCTTTCAGGTCGGCGGCATTGGCAGCAAGGATTCCGTCCTGTGCGGCAAGGATCGCGTCCGCCATGGCCTGGAGCGCCTTGTTCTTCGCTTCGGTCGAAGCCGTTGCGAGCTCGCGGGCCGCAGCCTTCGCATTGCGGCCGATCTGCTCCATCACGGCGGCGACGTCGCCTGCCTTTGCAACCATATCAAGCATGGGCGGCATCCTCCTTGCGATCTTCTTTTTTGGCTTTACGCTTCGCCGGCCCGGTCATCACCAGGTCGTCGCGATGGACCATGGCGGCGCGGCCGGCATAACCGAGGATCGCCTCGATCTCGCCGGACTTGCGCCCGGTGATCTGGCGGGCCTCTTCGGCATCGTAGCTCACAAGTCCTCGGGCGATTTCGCGACCGTCGACACCGATGATTGCGACCGTGTCGCCGCGATGGAAGTGGCCGTCGATCCTGCGCACGCCGGCGGGCAGCAGGCTCTTGCCGGTGCCGAGCGCGGTTTCGGCGCCTTCGTCGACGAAAAGTTCGCCGGCCGGCTGAAGCTGGCCTGCGATCCAGGTTTTTCGCGCAGTCACTGGGGTCCCCGAGGGCGCAAACCAGGAGGAGCGAGCGCCCTGTTCAATCGCGCGCAGCGGATGCTCCGTCTTGCCGGATGCGATGATCATGGCGCAGCCGGCGCCGGTGGCGATCTTGCCGGCATCGATCTTGGTGCGCATGCCGCCGCGCGACAGTTCGGACGCAGCGCCGCCGGCCATGGCTTCGATCTCCGGCGTGATCGCGGGCACGAGTTCCAGGAATTTCGCGTCGGGGTCGAGATGCGGCGGGGCGGTATAAAGGCCGTCGATATCGGACAGGAGCACGAGCAGGTCGGCGCTGGTCATGGTGGCGACGCGGGCGGCGAGGCGATCGTTGTCGCCATAGCGGATTTCCGTCGTGGCGACCGTATCGTTCTCGTTGATGATCGGCACGGCGCCGATCTTCAGAAGCTGGTTGATGGTGGCACGGGCGTTGAGGTAACGACGGCGCTCTTCCGTGTCGCCCAACGTCAGCAGGATCTGGCCCGCCACGATGCCATCGCGAGACAGGCTTTCCGACCAGGCGCGCGCAAGCGCGATCTGGCCGACCGCCGCCGCTGCCTGGCTCTCTTCGAGCTTCAGCGCGCCCGAGGGCAGGTCGAGCACGGTGCGGCCCATGGCGATCGCGCCCGAAGAGACGACCAGAACGTCGATGCCTCTCGCCTTCAACGCGGCGATATCGGCGCAGATCGCGTCGAGCCATTGCGACTTCAGGCCCGTCTTGCGGTCGACGAGCAATGCCGAGCCGATCTTGATGACAATACGGCGATGGCCGGCGAGAGGCTTGCGGACTGCCGTCATGCGTCCTCGTCCTCATCGAAATCCTGGATGGGGGTCGAGCGATCGGGCAGCGCGGTTTCATTGACTCCGCTCGCCTCGACGATGACATCGCGCAACGCGCGCAGCACCTCGGTCATGCCCTTGCCGGTGACGGCGGAGATCAGGAACGGCGTCTGGCCGCAGGCCTTTTCTAGTTCCTTCGCCTTCTTCTTCAGTTCCTTGTCGTCGAGCACGTCGATCTGCGACAGCGCCACGATGACCGGCTTGTCGGTCAGGCCACCGCCATAGGCCTCGAGTTCGTGTTTGACGGTCTTATAGGCCTTGCCGACCTTTTCCTCGACGGAGGAGACCAGATGCAGGAGCACGCGGGTGCGCTCGACATGGCCCAGGAACCGGTCGCCGATGCCGACACCCTCATGGGCGCCTTCGATCAGGCCCGGAATATCAGCGAGCACGAATTCGCGGCCGTCGATCGTGGCGACGCCGAGATTGGGATGCAGCGTCGTGAACGGGTAGTTGGCGATCTTCGGACGGGCGCGGGTGACGCTGGCAAGGAATGTCGACTTGCCGGCATTCGGCATTCCGACGAGACCGGCATCGGCGATCAGCTTCAGCCGCAGCCAGATGGTTTTTTCCTCGCCCTCAAGGCCGGGATTGGCCCAATTCGGCGCCTGGTTGGTCGCGCTCTTGAAATGGGTGTTGCCGAAGCCGCCATTGCCGCCCTTGGCGAGCCGGAACCTCTGGCCTTCGCGGGTCAGGTCGATAATCAGAGTCTCGTTATCTTCCTCGAAAATCTGAGTGCCGACGGGCACTTTCAACGTCACTTCGCCGCCATTGGCGCCGGTGCGGTTGCGGCCCATGCCGTGGGTGCCGGTCTGGCCCTTGAAATGCTGCTGGAAGCGGAAATCGATCAGGGTGTTGAGGCCGTTGACGGCCTCCACCCAGACGTCGCCGCCGCGCCCTCCGTCACCGCCATCGGGTCCGCCGAACTCGACGAATTTTTCCCGCCGGAACGAGACCGCGCCCGCGCCGCCGTCGCCGGAGCGGATATAGACTTTTGTCTCGTCGAGAAATTTCATCTTGTCGCCGTCAGTCTTGTGTTAGTCGGGATGCCTGTCGCTTCAGGTAGGGCGCTCAGTGCATGTCGATAGGGGTTTCGATATCGTCGGTTGGGGCGGAGGTCAAAGAATATCATGAAGTTTGTCAGCTATAACATTCAATACGGGATCGGCATGGATGGTATGTTCGATCCCGAACGCATAGCCGCGAGTATCGAGGGAGCGGATGTGATCGCGCTTCAGGAAGTGACCCGCGGTTTCCCCAGGAATGGCCATGTGGATCTTGTCGCCCGTTTCTCGGATCTGTTTCCGGACCATTTTCATGTCTATGGCGCACCTTGCGACCTGCTGCTCGACGTCTCGGTCGAGAACGGCCGCCGTATCGAGCGCCGCTTCCAGTTCGGCAACATGATCCTGTCGCGCTGGCCGATCCTTTCCACCCGCCATCTTCTGCTGCCCCGCAGCCGCACCGTCGAGATGCTCAACCTGCAGCGCGGAGCGCTGGAGGCGGTCATCGTCGCACCCGGCGGGCCGCTTCGTGTCTATTCCGTCCACCTCGATCATGTCTCTCCCGATGAACGGCTCGGCCAGATCCGCTATCTCAAGGAGCGGGTGGTGAACTTCACCTCTGAGGGCGGCTCGTTGACCGGTGCCGCCGAAGAGGGTTTCCCCGATCTGCCGCTGCCGGAGGATTTCCTGCTGATGGGCGATTTCAACATGGAGCCGGAATCGACGGAATATATCGCGCTCGCCGGCCAGCGGGACCGTTATTACGGTCGCATCCTGCGCGCCAACGAGCCCGTCGACGTGCTGGACCGCCTCGGATCGGTGACGCCGGAAACCTATACTTGGGCGAAGCCGCCGGGCGACGGGCCGATAAAGATGCATCTCGATCATTGCTTCGTGAATGCCGGGCTGGTGCCGCGGCTGAAAAACGCCTGGATCGACAATGAGGCGCCTGGTTCCGACCATTTCCCGGTCTGGGTCGAGGTCGAGTGAGTGATCCGGCGGAGTTTCCTCCGCCGGGCCTTTGTTACCTGAGCGTCACGGTCGGGCCGGCCGCCGGAAATCCTCGGGCAAAAGCATGGTCTCGATATGCGGGACCAGGCGGTTGCGGGACGTGCTGAAGAGCTGGTTCGCATCGACGATGGTGAAGCCGAGCTTCTTCTGGACGTTCAGCGAGGCCAGATTGTCCGCAAAGGCGCCGGAAAAGACCTGCGCTTCCGGCATCCGCCGGAAGAAACGTTCCAGCGCCCCGGCCACCGCTTCGGTCATGTAACCCCGATCCCAGTAGAGCCGGTTCAGCCAGTAGCCAAGACGCCATTGACCGCGTCTCGGCTCCAGGCAGACGGCGCCGATATGGGTATCGTCACCGGTGGTGATCGCCAGCGTCCAGTCCGGCAGGATGCCCGATGCATGCGGGACGAGCCAATCCAGCGCGTCCTGGCGGTCATAGGGCTGCGGCACTCGCGCCAGCATGCGGGCGACCTTGAAATCGCAGAGCGATTCGGCAATCGCCGTCGCGTCGGTGATCTTGTGCGGGCGAAGAACCAGCCTTTCCGTGGTGATGACCGGGCAGGGGCCGGGCATCGTGACAGTCGAACTCGTCTTCTGGAGGACGGCGGCGTTCATCGCAGTTCTCCCCAGCTTCTCAAGGACATCCAGGTCTTGCGGTCGAGCCGGAACCACTCGACGGCGACCATGCCGCCAAGCGCCAGGCAATCGATCATGCCGGTGCCCTGGAACTGGAAGCCGCATTTCTGGATCACCCGCCGGGAGGCGATGTTGGTCACCCGGCAACGGGCATCGATATGGTCGATGTTGTTGCGGGTGCGGAAGGCCATGTCGATCAGGGCATGGGCGGCTTCCGTGGCATAACCCCTGTTCCAATGGGGTTCGCCCAGCCAATAGCCGAGTTCGAGCGTTCTCTCGTCCTGTTGCGGTTCGAGCGCGCAGCAACCGAGAAAGGCGCCGTTGTCTCCTCGCGTGATGGCGTAGACGCATTTGCCAATCTCGCCGGCCTTCGTGCGTCGCACGAAATCGGCTGCGTCCTTAGCCGTATAGGGATGCGGCATACGCGACACCATGGTCGCGATATTCGCATTGTTGGCGAGATGGGCAAGTGCGTCGATGTCTTCTTCGTGGGGGGTGCGCAGAACTAACCTCTGCGACAGTAAGACGGGGCAATCGCTTCTCGACCGGTCGGGTCTTAACCGGTCCTCTGGCGGCCGGGATTGGCTCGCCCTCAGTAGTTCGCCTTGCATGTTCAGTCCTCCTGTTGGGGAAAAGAAAAAGGGAAGATGGTGGTGTCCCATCTTCCCTTTTTTCTGACTGAACCTTTGGGCGTTCAGCCGGGTCGATGTGACACCGGCTGCTTAAAACGCTTGCCGGCTTTATTCTGCTGCTTCGGCTTTCGGCATTACGGACACGAACACGCGACCATTGGCCTTGGTTCGGTAATTCACATTGCCTTCGGTAAGCGCAAAAATGGTGTGATCGGTGCCGATGCCGACATTGGCGCCCGGATGCCACTGCGTGCCGCGCTGGCGCACGATGATGTTGCCCGGAATGACGGCTTCGCCGCCGAACTTCTTCACGCCAAGGCGCTTGGAATTCGAATCGCGACCGTTGCGCGACGAACCGCCAGCTTTTTTATGTGCCATTGGAGTTCTCCTTTACCCTTCGAAACCCGTTGTTAAGCCAAGATGTCCGTGATGCGGACGACCGTGTGATGCTGGCGATGGCCGCGAATCCGCTTGGAATTCTGACGGCGACGCTTCTTGAAGGAAAGAACCTTCTTGCCGCGATTATGCTCGACCACTTCGGCCTTGACCGTCGCACCCGCAACAAAGGGAGCGCCGAACTTGGCATCGGCACCAACGCCGACAACCAGGATTTCGTTGAATTCTACGACAGAACCAGCTTCGGCTTCCAGCTTCTCGATGGTGAGCACGTCGTTGGCTGCCACGCGGTACTGTTTACCGCCGGTCTTGATGACTGCGAACATTTTTTATCCTTTCATGTTCGTTTCCGGCTCTGCCTTGAAAAGGCGGCCGTCTTTTTATCAGTCGGGCTCTAGCAGGGTTTCGAAAGAGGTGATCTTCCGGAACTTGCTGCCGGTGGAATTCGCGTGGCTGTTCCAACAACCTCCACACAAACAAAGAGGCATGGACACTTTTCCACGCCTGATCGCGAGCGGACATACGCGAGCGACAAAAAACTGTCAAGACGAAAGGATGTAAAGACTTGATATTCGCCCCTTGCCAGCCCCATGTTTGCCCGCTATGAGAACGCCCGCGCTGACCAACGCGTCGTCACGTCTTAAGCGGAGAGGTGGCTGAGTGGTCGAAAGCACCGCACTCGAAATGCGGCGTGCCTGCGAGGGCACCGTGGGTTCGAATCCCACCCTCTCCGCCATAGGTTGAGTAACTCTCCGCCAGATATCCGTAACTCCTTGGGTTTCCTCGCTAATCGCCAGTTCGCTCGCGGCTTCTGAGGAGCGAAAATCATGCGGGTATCGCGCCCGGTACACCTTCCGGTAAACGTCGGGGTATCGCCAGAATCACCGAATCAGGCATCGCGTTCAACGCGAAAGAAAATGGGCCAAGGCAAAGGTCCCGGTTCCTACCTGGCCAAATCAGGTTCCGTTTACATCTTCCAGATTAAGATGCCCAAGGCGAGCGGCGGCACGCGGGATATCCCGCCGCTGCGTTTGAGCCTTGGGGCCTGTTCCCATAGACGAGCCAGGCTGTTGGCCGACCTTCTGGCGGCTAAGGCCAGGCTGATGTTCGATTCGATGAGGTTTGGCAGAGGCATGCAGGAAGACGACCCAGCCGATAGCGAGATGCAGGCGCTCGAAAAGATCATCGAGATGAAAGGCGAGCTGAAAGCATACCTGCGAATGATCGAGGGGCCGGAGGCGCCAATCGCCGCCGAGGAACTGCAGAAGACCGCGGGCATTCGCGACCTCGTCAATCTTAGTCGCGAACTGGAGAAACAGGCGAGGGGCGAGCCCTTCAACGAACTGATCATCGGCCATGCCGAGATGCTGAAGCAATCGGCGATCGCCAAGCTCTCGAACTCATCCGCGCTCATGGATCCGAAGCCGAACGTTGCCGTCAACTTAACGCCGGCACCGCTGGTGAAGACGAGCCAGCCCGACGTCCATCAAGCCCTCGTCGCTGAGCCTCCTGCATGGAGCGGCCCCGATCGCCCTCGCGATGCAGAAGGAAAATTAATCCCGGCTTTCGAGCTGGACCGCCGATCGGTCAAGCGGCCACAGTCATCCCAGTTAAGACTGAGTGACGTGATCCCGACCTATCTTGCGACGCGAAGGCTTTCAGGCGGCGCCAATATCGAGCGGGATCTGGCCACGGCGGAGAGCCGTCTCGCGCTCTTTGTCGAACTGATCGGTGATCATTGCGTCGACACCTATGTTGCCGCCGATCTTCAGGCCTTCATCAATCACATGCAGTATTGGCCGGGAGACAATAATCAGCGCGATCCAAATCTCTCGCCCTGGCAGGTCATCGAGGACAACAAGGACCTTCACCTGAAGCCTTTGGCCGAGAAGACATTGAAGGAAGGCTATCTCGCCGTCGTCAAAGCGGCGGTCAGATCATCCATTACAGGGGGCGGTTTCACCGATCCTTTTGCCGGTGCGCGGCTGACCTTTCCGAAGACGGCAGCAAGCCCACGGAAAGCGACGCCCATTGGCACCTCTAAGATGAACGCGCTATTCCGTGAGGGCGTCGAGTCCGGGTTGATGGAGGACATCATGCTTCCGCTCCTCGGGCATCTGACATCACGACGACTTGGCCTGCTGATCCATCTGCGAGGCACCCATATCCGCGAGCAGTTTCCAGACGTCTGGGTTGGCCAGGTAACGCGTCTGTCAAACGTCAACGGTTCCTGGACCACCGTTCCCGTCAAGACGCAGGATAGTGAGCGTTACTTCGTACTCCACGGCTTCCTTAACGAAATCGGTTTTATCGACTGGGCAACACGTCAAGGATCGAATTTCCTCTTTCCCAACATCATGAAACTGGTGGATCCGAGCAAAAGCGGCTCGTCCTATATGCAGCGTCTGTTCAAAAGAGCAGGGATCAAGGGCAAGTCGGGCGAGGAGAGTTTCGGTCGGCGGGAGGTATTCCACTCGCTACGAAGCGGCAACATCCAAGACATGCGAGACTCGGGCGTCGATCCGCGCGACCGCCGCGTGCAGGCCGGACACAGTACCGGCAGCGATGAGCATGATCTTTACGGGTTTGACGTCGCGACGGAAAAGGAAGCACGGAAACTTAAAATCCTGCCGCTTGATCCTGAAATCGACTACTCGATCTTCCGAGGGCTGGATTTCGACGAGATCGCCAAAAATGGCAGGGTTGCGGGACCGCCGAAGCGGAAATGATTTCCTGGACGCGTGTGTGGATCGGCCAAGCGAAAGCGCACGCGTTCCATGGAGAGGCGTGGGCGATCCGATTGCCTGCTGCTCAGGTGCGCACCTGCGAGACCGAGGCCTGAAACTTCGGAAAATCGATTCAGAAGCAAACGGCGTTTCACGAAGTAACGGGGGGACGAAGTCCCTGTAAGAGAACGCCGTTTGCAACAACAGGCACCGTCACGTGCCATAAGTCGTCAATCTTGTAAGATTGAAATCGTCAGGCTCGAAGGCGAACTTTGCGACGGAAGGGACTGTCGTCGTGGCGATAGCGATCGACGAGCGCATCGAAGACCTCGTATGACGCCCGCTCGTCAAAGCCCTGGTCGAGCAGTTTTTCGACCAGGATATCGCCAAGTTGGTCAACGCGATCTGCCCGCCCCTCTTTCAGGTGCGCACTGATCGACCAGGCCAGCAACAGGCGGGCGACGTCGTCGCGATCCGGGCGCCGCTCGGCCTTGTGCCGGTCCCGGAGCTGCTGCTGCCTCTCCCTCTGCTTCGCATTCCGCTCGCGCTGCGGCTGTCGTGCCATCTGTTCCTCCCTTTGATGTCGTTGGTGATACCTTCAATGGTCAGAGGACCGGCGGACCGGCGCAAGCCGTTTGTTGCGGAAACGGAATCATGATGTTCTGAATCGGAATTCCATGACTTCGAATCGGATGAGCGCAATTTGTCTCGATTTGCCGGGACATTTAGACAGGTTGCTGGTGACGTGTGTGGAATGATAGTGGGCGGCCAGGCGGAGCCTGAAGAAGTCTCTACGAGCACCCGCGCTGATTTCTGAATCGGAAATCCGCGTTTTGGAATCGTTGGCGCTGAAGGCGGAATCGTTCGCTCGGAAATGAGAATCGTTTGCCGAGTGTTTTGAATCCCGAGCCGTTTGCTTTGAATCGAATGACCGCAATTTGTTTCAAAGCGCCGGCACTTTGAGGCGCTGTGGTCTCAACGTGTCCGCGACGGATGACGACCTATATCGCGGTACGGTCGCTGGCCGACAGGCTCGAGCACGCCGCCAGCTCGTAGCGGCATGACGGCGTGCTTGTGCGTGGCCTCATTGCCGCTCTTGCGCACCGCATGGAAAATATCTGCCACATCGCGCGGCAGCACCTGCTGGGTGGCGAGGCGCCGGAGAAGATCATGCGTCGTCTCACGGGCGGCGGCATCATAGACGCCGGAGAGCGTCTGCGATCTCCTTTACCATGTATTCGCCGAACTGACGGCTTTTGATCAGCGAGGTGTTGGCGTCTTCTGCGAAGAAACGCTCGGCGAGCACACCAAGGCGATGCAGTTCAGGGCTGATCTCTTTCAGATGATCGAAATTCGCCGACAACGCCCCACCCAGATGCTTCTTATCGCCCACGTCTGGAACATGCCCCAGGTTGTCGGGGCAGGCAACGAAGGTTGCACTCCCCGTCTGACCGACGTCTCTGAGGGGTGTGATCAAGAGCGGAAATCATTTCCGCTTTGGGGGCGGAGGCGGACCGTCTGCTCTTGGGCTATCGAAAACGGATGCCGTCGTTCGCATTCGCTAAAAGATGGTTATTCAACCCTTTGCTCCATACCCCAGCTCTGAACATGTGCTGTCGTGGATTGAACAGGATTCGCGACGACGACGATGTGGGGCTAGCGGGATGGGGGAGTCTACAGAACAACCTGTAGACGTGGTCAGGCCCTTAGCCCTAGGAAGAATCGAGATTCGTCGCACCCAGTTCATTGATGGTCGAGTTAGACGGTGTCTTCGAAGTGAACGGCCGCGATGATCGATTCCGCGACGGTCGCCACCGGCACCCGTTTCGCCGTCGTCCGATCGCGAAGCAGCTTGTAGGCGGCTTCTTCGTCAAGACCATTCATTGTTCGCAGCGCGGCTACGGGGGCGACTGGCTTGCCAAGTACGCCGCCAGTCGCATTGATCATCCTCAATGGCGAGCACTGTTCCCACAACGTGCTCGCTTTCCGTAACTTGCGTCACGCCGTTGGATCATTGATGAGTGCATAGTCGCTATCGACAAAGATAGGCGGGATCTCGATCAGCGAGGCGCCCTTGGCTCCGTGGTCGATGACCTCGAATACGGCGGTCAGCATGCCCTGGACGTCCTGTCGCACCATCTCAATCTGGTCGCCGAGCAGTGCCGCGAAGGGATCCCAGTCGAAGCAGCCCATGACAGGCGTGTGATTGGCATAGTGGCCGGAGCGCTTGATCCACCGCATGACACCTTCGAGCGAAATTGTGGAATTTACGAACATGCCGCTCGGCAGCTCACCTTCCGCCCTGGCCAGCGCTTGAAGGGACGTCTCGGCTTTTTCCGGTGCGTATCCGCAGGTCAGGATATGGCTTTCGTCGATCGGTACACCAATATCGGCATGGGCCGCGCGAAAGCCGCGAACGCGCTCCGCGGTGTTGTGATCGCTACCGCGGCCGCCGATGAAGAGAAGCGGGCGCGCTACGCCCAGCTTACGTTCGCTGTTGACGAGAATGCGCCGCGTCAATTCTCGGGCGCCGGTGAAATTGTCGGAGATGATGGAAGGCGCTTTGGTGCCGGGCAGATCGAGGTTGAGGCTTCCGACGCCCGCGGCTCCGCAGAGATCACTGATGCGGTCGGGATCCGTGGCGCCGGTCGAAACCAGCCATTCGACCTGATAGGAAAGCATGGTCCGGGCCGCTTCGACCTCCAATTCAGGGTCGCGGCGTGTGCAGGTGATGATCGGGAAGAGACCCCGCTCGCGTGCCATGGTTTCGAAGGTCTCGACGATCGATCCGAAATAGCGGTTGTCATATTTGGGCACGATCATGCCGATGATCTTCGACTTCTCCCTCCGAAGCAGGCTGGCCTGCATGTTGATGGCATAACCCTGCTCCTCCGCTAGCCGGGTGATCTTCTCTGCCAATTGACTGCTGATCCTGCGCTTTTTCCAGTTCCCGTTCAACACGGCGCTGACAGCGCTGGCCGACGTTCCCGCAAGCTCGGCCAGGTCATAGATCGTAATCTTTTTTGTCGGCCTGTCCTGATTCACTCATATCTCCACTTCGATCACAGCTTGACATTATTGAAGGAAGGTGGCAATTCTGCTTCATCGATTGAGCATGGTTGCGCAATCGATGAATTTGGTTGGCTGTGGAGGGTCGATCAGGGAGGCATCCGGGATAATCCACGATCATGACCGCGCCGATCCGTTCGGCGGGGACAGTGATCTCCATGCTTTGCCGCCTGTTGCGGCAAGGCTGGAGGAGAGGCTTGGGCATGAAACCGGAGCGCGTACCTCAACACGTGTTTATTCATTCAAAAGGAGGAAACCATGAAATTCCGTTCAATGATGATGGTGTCGGCCGCTGCCGCCGCCATGTTTGCCGGTTCGGCCTATGCGCAGGAGGCGGCTACCGTCGCATTCCTGATGCCGGACCAGGCGTCGACGCGCTACGAGAACCATGACTATCCGGGCTTCAAGGCGGAGATGGAAAAGCTCTGCCCGAAATGCAAGGTCATCTACCAGAATGCCAATGCCGACACGGCGCTTCAGCAGCAGCAGTTCAATTCGGTCATCGCTCAGGGCGCCAAGGTTATCGTGCTCGACCCGGTTGACTCGGCTGCAGCCGCCGCGCTCGTCGAGATCGCGCAGTCCCAGGACGTCAAGGTGATTGCCTATGACCGTCCGATCCCCGCCAAGCCGGCGGATTTCTACGTGTCGTTCGACAATCAAGGCATCGGCCATGCCATCGCCCGGTCGCTGGTCCAGCATCTCAAGGCACGCGGCGTTGCAGAAGGCGCCGGCGTGCTGCAAATCAACGGCTCTCCCACCGACGCGGCGGCCGGTCTTATCCGTGACGGTATCCATCGGGGCCTGAAGGATTCCGGCTACAAGACACTGGCGGAATTCGATACGCCCGAATGGGCACCGCCGAAGGCCCAGGAATGGGCTGCCGGCCAGATCACTCGCTTTGGTGCAGCTATCAAGGGCGTTGTCGCCGCCAATGACGGCACGGGCGGCGGCGCGATCGCTGCCTTCAAGGCTGCAGGCGTAAACCCTGTTCCGCCCGTCACCGGCAACGACGCGACGATCGCGGCCTTGCAGCTGATCATCTCCGGCGACCAGTACAACACGATTTCCAAACCGTCGGAAATCGTGGCGGCCGCTGCCGCCAAGGTGGCGGTACAGCTTCTGAAGGGCGAAAAGCCGCAGGCGAAGACCTCGCTTTACGACACGCCGTCCGAGCTCTTCGTGCCCGCCGTCGTGACTGCGGACAACATCAAGGCGGAAATCTTCGACAAGAAGATCCAGACTGCCCAAGAGGTCTGCACCGGTGAATATGCCGAAGGCTGCAAGAAGCTCGGCATTACCAAGTAACCTTCTATCGAGATGTCCGGCCGCGCCGATGCCCGGCCGGACATGCCCCCGAACCTAAAAAGAGCGTCAAGCCATGGTGCAAGAACACAAGGCGGACCCGGAGAAGGGCAGTCCCATTCTCCGGCTCAGCAATATCTCGAAAAACTTTGGTGCGGTGTCGGCGCTGACCGATATTGATCTGGAAGTGCGTGCCGGCGAAGTCGTTGCGCTCGTCGGAGACAATGGCGCGGGAAAGTCAACCCTGATCAAGGTTCTGGCCGGAGTGCACCAGCCATCGTCCGGTAAAATCGAGTTCTGCGGACGGGAAGTATCGCTCGACAGTCCAAGCCGTGCGCTGGAACTCGGCATTGCTACAGTGTTCCAGGATCTAGCCCTCTGCGAAAATCTCGACGTCGTCGCCAATCTTTTCCTGGGTCACGAACTGTCGCCGTGGAATCTCGACGAGATCGCCATGGAAGTCCGCGCTTGGACGCTTCTGAAGGAGTTGGCGGCGCGCATTCCATCGGTGCGAGAGCCGATTGCTTCGCTGTCGGGCGGCCAGCGCCAGACAGTTGCCATCGCGCGATCCCTGCTTCTCGACCCGAAAATCATCATGCTCGACGAACCAACCGCGGCTCTCGGCGTGGCGCAGACGGCCGAGGTTCTGAACCTCATCGAACGCGTCCGCGATCGCGGATTGGGCGTCATTATCATCAGCCACAACATGGAAGATGTGCGTGCGGTTGCCGACCGCATCGTCGTCCTGCGCCTGGGGCGCAACAACGGCATCTTCAGCCCCGACGCATCCAATCAGGAACTCGTCGCATCCATCACTGGAGCCACGGAAAACTCCGTGTCGCGCCGTCTGGACCGCAAGACGGGCCATACCGAAACCAGCGGGAGCGCCGCATGAGCCAGAATATGTCAAACAAGGATCAGGCGCTCGACCGCAGCGACATCAGGGTCAAGCATGACGATGGCCTGAGCGGCATGCTCAGGAGTTTCGTTGATCGCGTGCGATCCGGCGATCTGGGCATGCTGCCGGTGGCGGTAGGGCTGGTCGTCATCTCAACGGTCTTCAGCATCCTCAATCCGATCTTCCTGGCACCGAACAATCTCGTGAACCTGCTGTTCGACTGCGCGACCGTCGGCATCATCTCGCTCGGCATCGTCTGCGTCCTGCTGTTGGGCGAGATCGACCTGTCAGTCGGCTCGATGAGCGGCCTGTCATCGGCTATTATCGGTGTGCTCTGGGTCAATTCAGGTCTGCCTGTCATCGTCGCGATCTTCGCGGCGCTCGCGACTGGCGCTCTTGTCGGCGCGCTCTACGCTCTGATGTACAACCGACTGGGCATGCCGAGTTTCGTTGCCACGCTTGCAGGACTGCTCGCACTTCTCGGTTTGCAACTCTATATCCTTGGCCCGACCGGGAGCATCAATCTTCCCTATGCCTCGCCCCTGGTGCGCTTCGGTCAGATCCTGGTGATGCCGGATTGGATGTCGCACATTCTGGCGTTGGTGCCGGGTCTCATCATGGTCATTGCCGGCTTTGCCATTCGCAAGCGCAGGCAATCGGTCAACCTCTCCTCGCAACCATTGAGCAATCTCCTGATCAAGGTTGCCGTGCTGACGGTCGCTCTGGAATTCGCCGTCTATTATTTGAACCTTGGCCGCGGTGTGCCGTGGATGTTCGGCCTGTTCGTGGCGCTGGCCGTCATCTTGAACTATGCACTGACGAAGACGCAGTGGGGGCGGTCGATGTTCGCGGTCGGCGGAAATCGTGAAGCGGCCCGCCGCTCGGGCATCAATGTCCGTCGCATCTACCTGAGCGCCTTCATGTTGTGCTCGACCTTGGGCGCCCTCGGCGGCATCCTCTCGGCATCTCGCCTGGCATCATCCAGTCAGCAGGCCGGCACCGGCGATGTCAACCTGAATGCGATCGCGGCAGCCGTCATCGGCGGGACAAGCCTGTTTGGCGGTCGTGGCAGCGCTTATTCGGCGCTGCTCGGCATCATCGTCATCCAGGCGATCTCCAATGGCCTTACCCTGCTCAATCTCAATTCGTCCCTGCGCTACATGATCACCGGCGCGGTGCTTGCGATTGCCGTCATCGTCGACTCGCTTGCGCGCCGTTCGCGTGTCAGCCATGGCCGTGCCTAACAATAAACTGGAGGAAATCTCATGGCTGAACTGATGAAGGGCAAAGTTGCCGCAATCACCGGCGCCGCATCGGGCATTGGTCTGGAATGTGCCCGCACCCTCTTGAGGGAAGGCGCAACCGTGGTGCTGATCGACCGGGCAAAGGACAAGCTCGAAGCGCTGTGCTCGGAACTCGGAGACCGCGCTAAACCGTTGGTGGTCGATCTGCTCGACGGCAAGGAGTTGTCCGGTATCCTGCCGCGCATTCTTGAGATTGCCGGCGGTCTCGACATCTTCCATGCCAATGCCGGTGGCTATATCGGCGGTCCGGTCGCGGAAGGCGATCCGGATGCCTGGGACCGGATGCTCAACCTCAATATCAATGCCGCTTTCCGCTCGGTTCACGCGGTGCTGCCACATATGATCGCGCAAAAGTCAGGCGATATCCTGTTCACGAGTTCTATTGCCGGTGTGGTGCCGGTTGTGTGGGAGCCGATCTACACCGCATCGAAATTCGCTGTTCAGGCTTTTGTCCATTCGACCCGCCGACAGGTCGCAAAGGATGGGGTGCGCGTGGGCGCAATTCTGCCCGGTCCCGTGGTCACCGCTCTGCTCGATGACTGGCCGAAGGCCAAGATGGAGGAAGCGTTGGCGAATGGCAGTCTGATGCAACCGAAGGAAGTGGCCGATGCTGTCCTCTTCATGCTGTCTCGCCCTCGCAACGTCACCATCCGCGACCTCGTCATCCTGCCCAACAGCGTTGATCTCTGATCGGCGCCGACGGCACCTTCCCGATATCCCAAGATCTGCAAGAGCCAACACCATGATCGACGCAGCGAACACCACAGCGCCCGCCGCCTCACGCTATCTCATCGGCGTCGATGTCGGCACTGGAAGCGCGCGTGCCGGGCTCTTTGATCTTTCGGGCCGGCTGCTGGCGGTGGCCAAGCGCGATATCTCCCTCTTCCGGGAGGCCGGCACCATTGCCGAGCAGTCGAGTACCGAAATCTGGGACGCCGTCTGTACGGTTGTCCGCGAGGTGGTCATGGCTGCCGGGGTGGATACGGCGGCGATCATTGGTCTTGGTTTTGATGCAACGTGCTCGCTGGTCGTGCTCGGCGAAGGCGGGCGTCCTCTCGCTGTTGGTGCATCAGTGGATCCCAACCGCGACATTATCGTCTGGATGGACCACCGTGCCGTCGCCCAGGCGGAACGGATCAACGATATGGGGCACGATGTCCTGCGATATGTGGGCGGACGGATTTCCCCCGAGATGCAGACACCGAAGATCCTTTGGCTGAAGGAGAATCGTCCGGAAACGTTCGATGCGGCGTGGCAATTTTTCGACCTCGCCGATTTCCTCACCTGGAAGGCAACCGGCGACCTTGCGCGCTCCACCTGCACCGTGACCTGCAAATGGACCTATCTTGCCCACGAGCGAAGATGGGACCCGACCTATTTCCAAGAGATCGGTCTCGGGCCGCTTGCTGACGAAGGTTTCGCGCGGATCGGCACACGCATCGTCGAGCCAGGGACACCGCTGGGGCAGGGGCTGACGGCGGAGGCCGCGAAGGCCATGGGATTGCAGCCAGGAACTGCTGTCGCCGCTGGTATGATCGATGCCCATGCTGGCGGGATCGGCACTGTTGGTATCGGTGGCCGTCCGGCAGCCAATCTCGCCTATGTCTTCGGAACCTCGTCCTGTACCATGACATCCACCGTCGAGCCCGTCTTTGTGCCGGGCGTTTGGGGACCGTATTATTCAGCCATGGTGCCTGGCATGTGGCTCAATGAAGGGGGACAAAGTGCCGCCGGCGCCGCGATCGATCAATTGCTGGCCTTTCATCCTGCCGCAGCAGACGCGAATGGGATAGCAGAGCAGCGACGTGTGCCGCTGCCGGTCCTGATCGCTGATGCAGCCGCTGAAAAAGCCGGCACCACTTCGGAGGTCGTACGTCTGGCGACCGGCCTGCATGTCGTTCCAGAATTTCTTGGCAACCGTGCGCCTTTTGCTGATCCCCATGCCCGAGCGGTGATCGCAGGCCTTGGCATGGAGCGCGATTTTGGCAGTCTCGTCGCGCTGTATGTGGCGGGGCTCTGTGGCATCGGTTACGGTCTGCGACAGATCATCGAGGCCCAAGCTGAAGCCGGTGCACATATCGAAAACGTCGTCATCAGCGGTGGTGCGGGGCAGCATGAACTGGTCCGACAGATACTTGCCGACGCCTGTGGCGCGCCGGTGATCGGGACCCTATCGGAAGAGCCGGTTCTCTTGGGTTCGGCTGTCCTTGGAGCGGTCGCAGGCGGCGCCTTTCCGGACGTAGTCTCGGCGATGAAAAGTTTCTGCAACCTTTCGCATGTTTTCAGGCCAACGGGGGGCGAACTGGCGGAGATCCATGCCAAACGCTACTTCGCCTTTTCGGAATTGCAGAAGCTGGCCAGAGGGTTGAAAGATAGTTGATTTTGCTCGAAGTTACCCAAGCTGCTAGCGGTCGCGAAGTCGCCGTCGGCAAAGTAGTGGCGAAGAAGGCTTCCTGTCTTCCCGTCGGACCGCACTATGCTGATGGTCGGATTGCAAGCCAAGCGGGCCCGCAGCTTCCGGGAAATTGCAAGGCCGGTTTAAATGACCGCAATGGGCGCGCAAAATAGCCGTTCCTCAACGCGAATTTCGATGTCCGCTTTGGGGCCGCACCCCGCCATAGTTGAGCACCCAGCGCATGGGGCTGGCGCTCCGTGGGGACATCGTTTGGTTCCTCTAAGGGCCTAACGGCTCAAATCGCATGAAGTTACTTCCGTGCAGCCATCACCGTCGACCAAAACTGCTCCGCGAGTTCCGTCATTCTCGTCCGGGGACGGATGAGAACGATCTGGACGGCAACTGTCCATTCTTCATCGCCCGCAATGGCGAGTTTGCCGTCGCTAGCCAATTCTGCAGCCGCCAGACTCTGTGGAATCCACGCAACGCCCTTTCCCTCCATCGCCAGAGCCTTCAAGACCATCGCGAGGTGGGAGGTGAATACCCGAACCAGCTTCAGGTGTCCCGCCCGAGTTGGGATGGTGGCTGCCAGTATCCGTCCCATGCCAGACTTTTCGTCGAAAGCGATATGCGGGACGGGGTCTTCAGGCGTTCCAGGAAGTTTGTAGGTCGGTTCCCCGCTGTCGGAGCGCATCGCGATCGGTATTAGAAGATCGCTAGCCAATTGGACATGCTTGAAATCGGTGTCGTGCAGTCGGATCTCGCTGTCCGGATGGTGATGACAGAGCAGAAACTGAGCGCGTCCGTCCGCCATCATCTTCTCGCATTCGTTCATATTGTCGGACAGGAGGCGTATCGGCACCGTCGTGGTGGAAGAGCCCAGGCTCTGGACCCAGCCTGGAAAGAACGTAAACGATAAAGCGTGGGTCGCGGCGAACGTCAGCGTCGCGCTGGCCGATCGTGTCTGTTCAAGCTCGTGTCTCGCCCTTTCGATGCGTTGTAGTACATCGGCGGCTGCCGAAAGCACGATCTCTCCGGCGGGAGTGATCTTCAGGCGGTGCGTGGAGCGGTCGACCAACGGTGTCCCGCTCCAGTCTTCGAGCGCACGGATTCTTCTTCCGAAGGCCGGCTGTGTGATGTTTCGGAGCTCTGCAGCTCTTGAAAAGTTAAGGGTCTCGGCGAGTGCACGCAAATCGGCAAGCCAGGCGGTATCCATCTCATCTCCTCGTCGTCGGCATCAAATGAAGCCGAATCGGCATTGGACCGTCAACCGGTGGTCGGCAAAGGTTCGCGAAGGAGTGCCGTTGTTGACGTCAACGGCAAAAAGAGGAGGAAAGAAATGAAGCCCGCTCTCACTATAGCCGCGCTTGCGGTTTCCGTCACCCCTGTCTTCGGGAGCCGACTATCCGGACCGAAACATCTTCATGGTGGTGCCATATGCGGCAGGAGGCCCCACCGACACGATCGCACGGCTTACCGCCGTCGCGATGTCAAAGTCGCTCGGCCAGCAGATCGTGATCGAAAACGTGGCGGGTGCAGGCGGCACCATCGGTGCCCGTCGTGTCGCCGACGCAGACCCGGACGGCTACACCATCCTGGTCCACCATATTGGGATGGCAACGGCGCCTGCTCTCTATCGCCAGCTCCCCTACAAGCCGCTCGAGGCCTTCGAGCCCATTGGTCTTGTCAGTGATGCCCCTATGACGGTCATCTCTCGCGCCGACCTGGGGCCGGAGTCCTTCGAAGACCTTCTTGCCTTTATCAAGCAGAAGGGCACCAACGTCACCTACGCTCATGCCGGACTTGGGGCTGCCTCCCATCTGTGCGGCACGCTCTTCATGTCAACGATCGGCACACAGATGACCACGGTCCCATACAAGGGCAACGGCCCCATCATGACCGATCTAATCGGCAAACAGATCGACATGACTTGCGATCAGGCGACGAACACAGTTGGCCCGATCACCCAGAATCAGGTCAAGGCGTACGCGATCACGAGCGACGAGAGAGCCGAAACGCTTCCGGATGTGAGGACCACGACGGAGGCGGGCTTGCCCACGTTCAAACTTGGCGTCTGGCACGGCGTCTATGCTCCGAAGGGCACTCCCAAGGAGATCGTAGACAAGCTCTCGTCAGCTTTGCGATCCGCAATGGAGGACGCGACGCTCAAAGAACGCTTTGCCCAGATCGCGACTATTCCGGCGACCAAGGAACAAGCAACTCCCGTCGCCCTCCACACGAAGCTGGACAGCGAAATCAAGCGGTGGGATCCGATCATCAAGGCCGCCGGCCAGTTCGCCGACTGAGGTCGGACTGTGGGCTCAGGATTTCCTGGGCCGACACCAGGTGTTCCAATGGATATAAAAAACCTCGCGGCGTCGCTCCTGTTGTTAGCGACCGGGTTGAGCTTCGGTCTCCTCGGCCTTCCCGTCCGGCTCTTCGGGCCGCGGATTGGAGTTTGACGAAATGGACTTCATCAGCAACTCGGCACTCGGTTTGAGCGCAGCCCTGACTCCGTACAATGTTCTCTTTTGCTTTGTCGGAGCCCCCCTCGGAACCCTCGTCGGCGTACTTCGTAGAAGAAGACTGATCGATTGGAGACAGGCATGACCAACCAAAAAACGAACAGGATCTACAGGATCGCCTCCATCGCCGGCGACGGCATCGGCAAGGAGGTCGTACCTGAAGGGCTACGAATCTTGGAAGCCGCGGCGAAGAAGTTCGGATTCGAGTTGCAGATCGACTCCTTCGATTTCGCCTCATGCGACTACTATTTGAAGCATGGGCAGATGATGCCCAAGGACTGGAAGGCTCGGATCGGCGGCCACGACGCCATCTTTTTTGGGGCAGTCGGCTGGCCTGAAGTTGTTCCCGATCATATCTCGCTGTGGGGCTCTTTGATCCAGTTCCGTCGCGAGTTCGACCAGTACGTGAGTCTGAGGCCATGCCGGCTGATGCCGGGAGTGGCCTCTCCTTTGGCAGGTCGTGGTCCAGGTGACATTGACTTCTACGTGGTCAGGGAGAACACGGAGGGAGAATATTCTTCGATCGGCGGCAAGATATTCCCCGGCACCGACCGAGAAACCGTCGTCCAGGAGACTGTGATGACTAGGATCGGCGTCGACAGGATTCTTAAGTTCGCGTTCGAGTTGGCCCATAAGCGCCCAAGGAAAAGATTGACCTCAGCGACCAAGTCGAATGGGATTTCGATCACGATGCCCTATTGGGACGAGCGCGTCGAAGAGATGGCGAGATCTTACCCTGGCATCACTTGGGACAAGTACCACATCGACATACTGTGCGCGCATTTTGTGCTCAATCCCGACAGGTTCGACGTGGTCGTCGCTTCCAACCTGTTCGGTGACATCCTCTCGGACCTCGGGCCTGCCTGCACTGGAACGATCGGAATAGCACCCTCCGGCAACATTAATCCAGAGAGAAAGTTCCCATCGCTGTTCGAACCAGTACATGGTTCGGCACCTGATATAGCCGGGAGAGGCGTTGCCAACCCCATCGGCCAAATATGGTCCGCGGCCATGATGCTGGAGCATCTAGGTGAGCAGGAAGCGGCTGATGCCATCATGGCGGGAATCGAAGGATCGCTCGCCGATTCACGGCTGCGGACGCGGGATCTCGGTGGAACTGCCAATACCGTGACATCCGGAAAGGCCGTGGCCGACTTCCTCATCTGAGCGCGAAGCGGTGGTTGACGGGCAGCGCGGCGAGGCCCCCCGACGGATCACTGCCACGACCCTCAAAGCTCAATACTGATATCAACGTTTTCTATCCAACGGAGTACATGATGCGTATCATCGACGTCTGCGAAGTTACGAAACCGATCGCTTCGCCTATCCGCAACGCCTATATCGATTTCTCGAAGATGACGGCCAGCCTCGTCGCCGTCGTGACGGACGTCGTGAAGGACGGCCGGCGCGTTGTCGGCTACGGTTTCAATTCGAACGGGCGTTACGGCCAAGGCGGCCTCATCCGCGAGCGCTTCAAGGATCGGATTCTTGAAGCGTCTCCGGATGGCCTGATGAACGACGCCGGTACCAATCTCGATCCGCACAAGATCTGGGCGACGATGATGCAGAACGAGAAGCCTGGCGGTCACGGCGAGCGTTCGGTGGCCGTCGGCACCATCGACATGGCCGTTTGGGACGCTGTCGCCAAGATCGAAGGCAAGCCGCTCTTTCGACTCCTCGCCAAAATGAAGGGTCGTGAAGCTAACCCGAAGGTCTTCGTCTATGCGGCAGGCGGCTACTATTATCCTGGGAAGGACAACAGCGCGCTGCGCAAGGAAATGCGCGGATACCTCGACCGCGGGTACAATGTCGTCAAGATGAAGATCGGCGGCGCCTCGATCGACGAAGACCGGGGCCGGATTGAGTCGGTTCTCGAAGAGATTGGCTCCGAGGCGCGCCTCGCCGTTGACGCGAACGGCCGCTTCGACCTGGAGACGGGCGTCGCCTACGCGAAGATGCTCCACGCATATCCGCTCTTCTGGTACGAGGAGATCGGCGATCCTCTGGACTATGCGCTGCAGGCTGCCATCTCGGAGTTCTACGACGCGCCGATGGCGACCGGCGAAAACCTTTTTTCGCATCAGGATGCTCGCAACCTGCTCCGTTACGGCGGAATGCGGCCCGATCGCGACTATTTGCAGTTCGACTGCGCCCTTTCCTATGGGCTCGTAGAATACCTCCGTACTCTGGACGTCCTGCGCCAGTTCGGCTGGTCGCCGTCGCGCTGCATCCCGCACGGAGGGCACCAGATGTCGCTCAACATTGCAGCCGGGCTGGGGCTAGGGGGCAACGAGAGCTATCCGGACCTATTCCAGCCGTACGGGGGCTTCCCGGACGGTGTCAAGGTCGAGAACGGCCACATCGTGATGCCGGACCTTCCCGGCATCGGCTTCGAAGGCAAGTCCGACCTCATCAAGGTGATGCGGGAACTAGCGGAATAACAAGACGCGGAGCGGGGGACTGCCTCGCCCGCTCCTTCTCAGGACATCTTGCCTTGGAGCTTACTGTCGATCGCGAGATCAAACAGCGCGCGATCTCTCATGCGCCCCTCCCGGTCGAGGAGGAAGCGGATCGCCCAAATCTGGCGCTGCTTCAGGGGCTTCTTGACGCCGACTTTCGGCCGGCGTTCCAGGTCATCTATGCCGCCGTCAGGCGGCAATAGCGCCTTCCGGCGGTAGCACTGGCCTCAGACACCCTACGCGCAGCGAAGCTACTGCGACCCTTTATCTCACATGCAGGCCCGAGTGGCCCCCTCAATGGGCGGCAGGTGGCACCACCCGCCAGCCGAAGAGTGTCAAATCATGCTCGACATGCCGAGCGAAGTGAGCAGGTCGTTCTGAATTGGGCTTACGGCTTCGTTCAACCGCTGGACACCGAGATCCATGCCTTCAGGCATGACGACCGTGCGCAATGGACGCCGTTCCGTGGCCTCGACCAACTGCGCAATGGCATCGGCCACACGTTGGGGCCGTGGCGGATTAGCCTCGTCGCGTCCGTCGTTGGCGTGGGCCTTGATCTGACCGGGGATCGCCGCGACCTCGCCGTAGGATGTAAGCACGGCCTGGTCGGAGGGCTCCGGGCTCGACGAGATAAGGTTGCTAGGGAATGGCCCTGGCTCGACGATGACGGAGTCAATTCCAAAACCCTTCAGTTCGTACCGATAGGCTTCGGCAAGCGCCTCGAGCGCGAACTTGCTCGCAGAATAAACGCCGAAGAACGGAAAAATCACGCGGCCCATCAGGGATGTCACATGAACGAGAAGTCCGCTGCCGGCGGCACGCATGTGCGGTAGTACGGCGCGGTCGGCCCGTAGGGCGCCAAAGAAATTGACCGCAAATTGCCGTTCGACGTCCGCGACCGTATAGGCTTCCGTGATCCCGACGGCCATCGTTCCCGCGTTGTTGATCAGGGCATCGATTTTTCCGTGCTGCCTGATGATCTGCTCGATCGCGGAATTGACCGATGCCTCGTCGGCGACATCCACTTCAAGGACGTGCAATACATGCCCTTCAGCTTTCGCCGCGTCGATGAGCTCGCTCCGGACCTTGGCATTTCTTCCTTCGACGTCTCGCATGGTCGCAACCACCGTATGACCCCGCCTGGCGAGCTCCAATACTGTCAGTTTCCCAAAACCACTGCTCGCGCCGGTCACAACAACGACTTTTCTGTTCATCTTAAGTCCTTTCTCTGAAATCCAAGGGCGCCGCATCCACATAGACAGACCTGTATGTATTTGCAATCTTTAAATTGACAGAATAGTCTGTATATCAGTGTACGAAGAATCTGAGGTGACGAAGGATGGAAACGCGCGGCATGCTTGAGTTCGTGGATGTAGAGGGGCAGCCGCTCAACGCCCTTGCCCCGCGAGAACGTATATTGAAGACGGCGTCGGACCTGTTTTACCGGTTCAGCATCCACTCAGTTGGGATAGACCGCATCATTGCCGAAAGCGGCGTGGCGAAGATGACGCTCTACAAGCACTTTCCATCAAAGGCAGACCTGATCGCTACCTATTTGCGTTACAAAACTGACACCTGGTTTCAGATGCTCGCAACCTCGACTGAAAGAGCCGGGCTGTCGCCGCTGGAGCGTGTCCTCGCCATCTTTGATGCGTTAGAGGAACCGTTCCGTGCGCCTTCTTTCCGCGGCTGTCCCTTCGTGAAAGGACTGGCCGAGTTCGGGCCGGAGGCTAACTCCCCAGACGTGCAGGCAACCATCGCCGCGTATTTTAAGGGCTTACATGAATTTGTTGCGTCACTCATCGAGCCTTTGGCATTAAGCAAACCCGAAAGAGCCGTGATCCAGATCCTGTCGCTCTTCCAAGGCGCGATCGTGATCGCGCAATCGACGCGCGATCCTGCCATAGTGGAGGCAAACCGCGATGCAGCCAAGGTGTTGCTTGAGGATGCGTTGATCACGTCGCCTGAACCTGAATTTCGTTAAGCGGCGGTGTAGACGATCTCGGCCAGCGCGGCTCGACGCAACGGCTTCCTTTTGATCTGGCGATGCACAGCGGGCAGTCACCGAAATATGCTGGTCGCTTACGCCGGATCTTGCGACGTTGCGGCACGCGCATCACGTCGCATGAACGCCCAGTCGATTAGTTCCGCCATGGACGGACCGAGTGCGATCCCCATATCACTCAGTGCATATTCGACCTTTGGCGGCACCTGTGGATAGACGGTTCTTGTCACGATACCATCCTTCTCCAACTCCTTGAGTTGCTGGATCAGCATCTTCTGGTTCACGCCCTCGACGCGCTTTTCGAGTTCCGAGAATCTTAGCGGACCCTTTGCGGCGAAGAGCTGGCAGATGATGACGATCTTCCACTTCCCTTCAAGGACCCGCAGAGCATCTTGGGTTGCCGCCGCCCATATCATTCGCTGCTTCGGGTCCTCGCAGCGCCAGTCTCGTTCAACTGCCATACATACCTCTGGGTAGGTTACCCACCTTTTAGTCGGTTCTTGCCGTATCCGGTAGCTAACCCTATTCTTCGGAGCACAACAAGTCAGGCCTCCGTTCGAGTGCGTTAATTCCAATATTCGCAGCAAGGAAATGATATGAACATCGGGATTGTCGGCGCAGGAAACATCGGCGCGACACTTGCACGCAAGCTCGCGGCCGCAGATCACGAGGTCAAGCTCGCTAACTCAAAGGGTCCGGAATCCATCCGCGATCTCGCCGCGGAAGTTGGTGCGACGGCAACGACCAAGGAAGATGCCGTGACGGGGGTGGACATTGTGATCCTTTCCATCCCGTTTTCGGCTCATCGCGATCTTGCCAATTTATTCGCAAATGTTCCCGAGAACGTCGTTGTCGTAGACACGTCCAACTACTATCCGTTCCGTGACGGAGCGATCACCGATGTTGATGGTGGCAAACCGGAAGCGGTCTGGATCAGTGAGCAGATCAACCGACCGATCATTAAAGCTTGGAATGCGGCGCTTTCTGCGACTCTCGCGGAAAAGGGCGTAGACAAGTCGCAACCCGGCCGCATCGCCCTTCCGGTAGCGGGTGATAACCTCGAAAAGAAGTCGATTGTCATGCAACTGGTGGAGGCGACGGGCTTCGACGCTCTCGATGCCGGGGGTCTCGCGACCTCATGGCGACAACAGCCTGGCACGCCTGCCTATTGCACGGAACTGACTGCTGAAGAGCTGCAAACGGCTCTAGAAAAAGCTGACCAAAAATGCTCGGCAGGTAACCGTGAGGCCCTGATCAAGGTCTTCATGGAAAAAGGCGGCAGCCTTACTCACGATGAAATCGTAGCCCAAAACCGCGCCGGGACCGCTTGAGCGATAAGGAGATGAAGGTTGGTATCCTCGGACTAATTTCACGCCGTGATGGCGACTCGAGTTTTTCCGACGATATCCGCGCACACATGTCATGGCTTCAAACATCAATGCGATGGCCGCTTTCGGGCAGATGCATCAACTGCATCTATGGCTGACAAGGAGGGCGCATAGCTGCTCGGGCCGAAACGCACGACCCCGCTGTGTGCAGGGCTGTATATTTTTAAATTTCGGTGTGCTCCGCCAGTTCCAGCGCATCCTCGATGTCCACGCCCAGATACCTTACAGTGTTCTCGATCTTGGTATGTCCGAGCAGGATCTGGATCGCACGAAGATTGCCTGTAGCTTTGTAGATCATCGCCGCCTTGTTGCGTCGGAGCGAGTGCCGTAGTCTTCGCTTCGTAGCCCAATCGCGGTAACCCACTCATCGACCAATCTGGCATACTGGCGAGTGCTGAGATGATCGGCATTATCGACCCGACTGGGAAAGGCAAAGTCATCGATTGTTCTGCCTCTCCGTTCAAGCCATGCAAGCAAACTAGCCCTAACGTCAGCCGTGATCTCGAATTGGACAGGACGTCCGGTTTTTTGCTGGACGACCATGGCTCGGGTTCGGATCTCCTGGCCTGTGACGAGTGTTCCGATTTTGAGCTTAACGAGATCGCAGTCTCGTAGCTTACTGTCGATCGCGAGATCGAACAGCGCTCGGTCTCGAATGCGTCCCTCTCTATCGAGGTAGAAACGAATTGCCCAAATCTGCCGCTGCTTCAAGGGTTTCTTTACGCCGACCTTACGGCCGGCGTTCCATGCCGGGCGACCCAATGCAGCAGGATCATATTGTGCGATACCCATTTGAGTTCTCCTTCGGCCACCATTGGCCCTCGGAGTAACGCACAAGTTCCAGGTTCAAGAGGGGCGGCCGGAAGCTGACCGACGGCTCAAAGCTGAGGCACTTCAAGAGCGTCAACATCTGGTCTTGTGGCTACTCGACGATCTTCCAATAGGAATCTTTGCGGATCACCTGGCCATTCCGAAATGTATAAAGATCGCAACCCTGGACTTCCGTCTTTGTCCCGTTGACCGACGTACCCATGAGGGTCCATCTCGATATCCCAGTTCCGGATGCTTCATCAACGAAGTGCTCAGCGTTGTTGTAGGTAACGTCAGGCAGGCCCTGAAAGCGCGACGCCAGAGCCTCTCGCACCTTGGTCTTGCCTTCCAAGCGAGACCCCCATGGATCGCGCCCGCGTGGCATCTCCAATATGCAGTCTTCAGCGAAGTAGGTCATGATCAGATCGAGATCATGAGCGTTGAAGGCATCGCACAGATCCCTCAGCCGCCGAAGCAAGTCCATCACGGTCTCCATCAGTAGGGAAAGCGAGCTCGCGATCCTACCATGTTTCCTCCCGTTCTGCAGAAGGTGCATTACTGCGCGGGCAATGGGTGAAGACCCAATTTGAAAAGATGCGACGGAACTGGTCCAGACACACCACCTCGATGCTCGCCCCAGCAGCATTTCGGACGAAAGAGACTATGCCTTGCCCAGATGCTTCGGCCAGAATTCGTGATGAACTTTGGCTGCTTCGTCTTCGAGGTTCGTCGGGCTCGGTGACCAATCGGACCGGCAGCTTTCAGGACATCGCAAGATCGGGTTGAATGACCGCAATGAGGGCGCAAAGCAGCCAAAGCATTCCGATGCTGATAGAGTGTCCGCTCGGAGCCGAAGCGGAAACAATTTCCGCTAGACCTCTCCTGTGACTGGGACTAAAGCCGAGGTACAAAAGTAGTAGCGGCGGTCGCTTGGGCCGGGAAAACAGATGGGATTTCGAGACAATCTCGATAAACTTCCGAAATGATGTAAGCCTCCAGGTTCTCTGGAGACGATGCAATTTCCCGAGTTCAAAGCTGCCTGTGAATTCGTTTGGATCGCTTCTGAACGTTATGGCTGATGCGCTCCAGAATTCTTGTCGGATCGCCGGAGGCCTTAAACAGTCGCGTCGCGACATCATCGCAGGCGTCACCAACTACGGCCGCAAGTTCCTCGACCCGCCTGGCAGTCGATGCGCCGCTCAACCCGATCTCCTCGGCCACCGCTTGCCAATCGCGTCGATGCAAGTCGGGCGCGATGAAACGTCCGGCAATGCCCTGCGGCAGGCTCTGATCGACCTGACGATACACCGCGGCACACATCAAATCGTAAAGCGGCGCCATCTTCGCAGATCCGCCCGCACCGATCAGGATGGAGTAATTCTTGGCGTGCGAGTCGGAGTTGCAGATCAGTACGTTGAAAATCACCGCGTCCAGAAGCTTCAGGCGCTCGCCAAGTGAAACGAGATCGCTGACGGCATCGAACATCATCTTCAGCGTCACGCCGCGGCCTGTCGAGGAGCGCTCGTATTTCTGCGACGGAAAATGACCCGTTAGCTGACAAAGATCCTCCTGATGCAGCCGGCGGATCTCACCCTGCGGGTCCGTGAAACGGTCGTAGCGCTTCACCAGCAGATAGCGTCGTTTGCCGGCTACGCCTATTGTCGCCTCGGCCGCTTCCAATCCGCATGCCCTTGCAAGGGCAAGACAGAAGGCTTCGTTTTCGACGCTTCCCGCCAACCGCGTGGTATCCGGCTTGATGATGTGGGTCGATGGTGTTCCATCGACAGGGATTGAGATGATCCCTTCCTCGTCGATGAAGACGGGCAATTTCTCCTGCACGCCGGCAAGCGACATGGACACGCCCCGCTCTCCGACCAGGAAGGGTTTGGACGGAAGCTCGTTGAGGATGCGCTCCAGTACTTCGTCGTCCGGAATGGGCTGCAGGTTGACGCCTGCCTTGCGTGGTTCTCCGATCGAGAGCGCTCCCGCCGTGTCGCGGCCGATGTGACCGAGCAGGCCCACGATGTCCTGGGGAGACACTTTCAGCCGCTGACCGATCTCGGCGAGATGGGTTTCCGGCAGCAGGTTGGCGAGCCACGGCAGCAGCCTGTCTGCGTGGACCGCTCCTGATCGCAGCGGCATGGTCAGTGAGATTGGGAAGGCCGAGCGGCGCGCCTCCCATGACGGATCGTAGTCGAGCCGCCATTCCCCCTCGAACGTCATCTCGCCAACGAGGAAGGCTTCGTAGAAGATGGTTGTCATCGGCCATCACCGAAGGTCGGCAGGAAGCCGAGGTCATCGTCCGGTGCGGTCGGTGTCGCCTTAACTGTCTTCAGGTCACCGATCTCGATGCCAACCGTGCGCGCGACGATCAGCGCCTTCTCAAGCTGGCAGCTCGGCTTGCCGGATTCGAGTTCGATGATGAAACGTTCGCCTGTTCCGGACCGGGCGGCAAGCGCCGTCTGAGTCCAGCCGAGACCTTTGCGTTTTTCCCTGACGGCGGTGCCGAAATCACGTGCGGACCTGAACATCCTGCGTCTCCTTTACAGGCTTACCGTACAGGAAGATTTTCTGACTTTCAACGCCATTCTTACCGATCGGGAAGTGCGATCGTCAGAGACGCCTATTCATACCGATCGGGAAGTTTTTACCATCGAGCAATCCCATAGAATAGGGCCCTTGAGATCCGGGTATCGCGTGTGGTACACCTCCGGGTATCGTATTTCCACAATGCGGGCAGAGGCTTACGAAAAACGCAGGTTTTCCGGGTATCGCGCGGCTATCTGGCGGAGAGTCCCACCCTCTCCGCCACTATGAACCTTGGTTACCAGTGTTTTTCGCTGTCATCCTGATCACCCATTAAATTGGGCTGCCGTCGCGGGGTATCAGCTCGGGCCACACTAACCGCGCGACCTGCCTATTTGCTCGCCACCCCTCATGGCATTTTCTATTGTAGAACCGGCCGGGTTCATGCTTTGCCGCGAACACCTATTTTGGAGCTGTCCAGGTTGCTGCCCTAAACCCTACAGCCGTTGGAGCAGCTCAGTTTTCTTCGCCGCAAATTCATCGTCGGAAAGTATGCCTTTCGAATGCAGACCAGCCAGTCGTTCAATCTTGCTGAAGATATCGTCTGGATCGACGCCAGCCGGCGAGGAGCGAATATTTGTGCTCGGAACCGCCATTGATGGAGCAGCGACGCTCTGGCTCTGGCCTGCCGGCGTTTCCTGCTCTTCTTTCGGCGCCGGCGTGTTGTCAGCGGCCGATACGATCTCCAGTTCCGATACGCGCACGAGGCCGTGCTGTGAGGTGAAGGTCAACGACTGGTCGCCGCTCTGCTGCTGCGAAAAACCGCCGATGTTATGGTCTTTTGTGTCGTATACCGTGATCTGCCCGTTTACATCGATGGCCAGGCGGCGGCTTGCCGGGAAGAAGGCATAGCGAAGGTTATTCTGCGCGCCCGTCGATGAGGGTTGGCCGAGATGTTGAGGCCACGAACTGCTATGCGAACTCGACTGGTAAAAGAAGCTGTTTCCGTCGCCCTGGCTCTGAGATTGATAGGGCCGATCTACCTTCGGGCCGGAGAGTTCCCCAGACCGGATATAAGCGGCGATCTCCGAGCAAAGCATATCCACCCGGTGCTTCAACCCGTTGTTGAACATGTCACCGATCATGATCATGCCCCCGCTTGACCATTGCCCCATGCCGCCGAGCTCGACGTGGTTGAACTGTGCCTGACTGGCATGCCCGGCGATCAAGGCCATCGCAAGATGCTCGACCACACCAGGGCTGAACCCGTGCCGCTGGGACAGGCTTTCGATAATACTCTGTTCCTGGATATCTCTCATCACAAGCTGCACTCGATTGGCCGGGCTTCATCTATTACATTTGCATGGCCTTGAGGATACCCATGGAGATCGCATCGCGACTATCCGAAACCGTCGGGGGCATTGGCAAGCACAGGCGTGGTGGCGTTGCATAGACCCGTTTGAACGATTCCGGCAGCAGAAATCGATGGGAATGGGCATCCGTCTTGGCGATATCGTGAGCCCTGTCTCGCGAGACCATTGACGGAATGTTGATCTGGTGAAATTTTCCGCTCGTATTACAGCTGGAAGCGAATACGCCGGGCGAGGAACCTTTGGGAGGGTGCCGGCATTCTTTCTTTTCGGCCGGAAGACGAGGCGGAATATGCGATCAGTGAGGATGACCGAAGAGCTGTGGCAGCATCTGCTTTCGCTTCGTGAAGGCTCCGTGCGCCCGGTTGCGCTTTCCGCTGATGTCGATGCGTCCTGCCTGTCGCTCTACAGGCCGATCGCGATCCGCGGTAAGGCTCTGGTTCTGGCCCAGGTCGGCCAGTCTCTGGATGGCCGCGTCGCAACGCCGACCGGCGATGCCCAGGATGTGTCGGGCTGCGACGGCATTGCCCATCTGCACCGGTGCCGGGCGCTGGCGGATGCGGTGGTCGTCGGGGTCGGGACGGTCGTTGCCGACAACCCCAGTCTTTCGGTTCGTGCGGTCAGCGGCAGAAGCCCCGTGCGCGTCGTGGTGGATTGCAATGGCCGCATGCCGGAGCGGGCCAAGATGCTGCATGACGGGGGCACGCCCGTGCTCGTTCTGCAGGCCGACGACATGCCGCTCCTCAATGTCCGGCACACGATCATCCGGCTGCCGCGCCAGGCGGATGGGGGCTCGCGCCGCGGGATATTCTCGAGGCGCTCGCCGAACGCGGCCTCACCACGGTGCTCGTCGAAGGAGGCGCCACCACCATTTCCCGCTTTGTCGATGCCCAGATGATCGACCGGCTGCATATCTCGGTCGCGCCGATCATCATCGGTTCGGGTCCCGCCGGCATCCGCCTTTCGCCGATCGACCGCTTGTCGGAAGCCCGCCGCCCGGAGGTCCAGGTCTACAATATCGGCACGGACATTGTATTCGACTGCAATTTCCGCATGGAAGCGCGGCAGGCGACCGTCTCAGCGGATTGCGAGGATGTCCTGATGGCCGACCTGGCATAGGCTGCCTTCGCGGTCGACCATTTTCCGCCGGAAATCGGCCCAGTCGCGGATTTCGCTCTCGTCGAGCTGGCCGTATTCATAGACTGCGCGCACCACGCCGTCGAGGAACAGACGCTGCAGCTCGCGATGGTCTGCGGTCATCGTCCATGGGCTTTCGGCGGTGCTCACCGTATAGCCGCTCTCCCCGAGGCAATCGGCCAGCATCTCCCACGCCCGCGGCCCCAGCGAAAATCCAAAACCCTTGTCGCTCAGCTGATGGGCGTTGAAGCTTGCAAGCACGGCCTCGTCCAGCGGATGCGGCTTCGACCAGCGCATTCGGCCGTCATAGTTGAGCGCCGCGTAGAGACCGGCGCCCTTCTGCGCGATATGGGCGACGAAGCGGCGAATGAACTGCTCCGAACAGAGATCGAAGAGCGCAGACGCGGTCACGAGACTGACTTCGGCGAGCGGCAGCGCTCCGAGCTCGTTGAGATCCCCCTGAATGAGGTCGACAGCATCGCCATGCAGGCCGCGGGCTTCGTCCAGCAGCCGGTGGTCGTGGTCGAAAAGCCGAAAGTGAGCCGGCTTTCGAAGCCTGGGGGAGAGCACGCGGAAGGTCGAGCCGGTGCCGCAGCCGATATCGAGGACGGTTGGGGCCGAGACGCTTTCGAGGGATTGTATAGCCGCTCCCAGCAAGTCCGCGTCCCGTGCGAGAACATCCACGGGTTCGCGCAGCGCCAGCCAATCCCTGTGGAAGCCGCTCATCGAACGGTTTCCAGAAAACCGGAGATGGTGATGGCGGTGTCCCGCCAGGAAGGAAGCCCGGCACCGGCGATCGCTGCGGCGTCGGCCATGGAAATGCGGGTTTCGGGCTCTTTCAGCAGCCGTCGCAGCGCGGCTGCGAAAGCGGCCGGGTCGTCCGGCGGAACGAGAAAGCCGGCGCTTTCGGGCACGACGTCCGGCACGGCCCCCGCCGCACAGCCGACGATCGGCAGCCCCTGGGCGAGCGCCTCGGCGAACACCATGCCGTAACCTTCATAACGGCTCGCCAACGCAAAGATGTCGGCCTTGGCGAATTCGGAGCGTGTGTCGTCGATCTGGCCGGCGAATTCGATGCGGTCGCCGAGACCGGATTGGGCGACCTGGCGTTCGAGCTCTGCTGCGATGCCGGGATCGAGCATCTTGCTGCCGACGATGCGGCAGGTCCATGGCAGATCGCGCAGCTTTTCGAGCGAAGAAATCAATATGTCGTGGCCTTTGCGGTGGGTCAGCGTGCCGATGCTGAGGATCAGAGGCGGATCGCCGCCACCAGCAGCCAGCGGTGCCGGATCCATGCCCGGGATGGCGACCGTGATCTTTTCCGCGGGGATGGCGTAATTGGCGGCCAGTTCGGCAGCGGTGGAATGCGACGTGACGATAACGCCGCGGGTGTGCGCCAGAGCCGCCTTCTCCCGGGCGGCCGCGGCTTCTTGCTGCTTGCCGTCGAGCCCCGTCTCCAGCGCCAGCGGGTGGTGCACGAGCGCCATGATCTTCAGGCGTTTCGCGTGTCGGCCCGCCCATTCGTCCATCGCGCCGAAGGCTAATCCGTCGATCAGCACGAGACTGTCATCGGCTAGCCCGGAGAGCCTTCCTCCGGCATCGTCGAGCTGTTTTGCGTCCGGGTTCGGAAAACCCTCGCCGAGGGAGATCAGTTCGACATTCCAGCCGAGGTCGCGCAGGGCCGCGACGACACGGCGATCGTAGCCGTAACCGCCCGTGCGGGTTTCGAGCTCGCCCGGATAGGCGAAGACGAGATCGCGGCTCACAGCTCGGCCTCGAACCAGCCGCGGGCGGTGTGCGATTCGTGCAGCATGACCCGCAGTTTGCGGATGCGGCTACCACCCTCACCGAGCCGGCCGTTCCGGACGGCATCGGCGATGCGGTCGAATATGTGCTTGGCGAGGAATTCCGTCGTCGTCACCTTGCCGGCGAAAATCTCCAGCGTGTCAAGGTTCTGGTAGTTGAGCGGCGCCAGCACTTCCTTCAGCACGTCGGTCGCAAGCCCGATATCCACCGCAAGGCCGTTCTCGTCCAGATCGCTGGTGAAGAAGGCGGCGTCGACCACGAAGGTTGCGCCGTGCATGCCTTGGGCGGGGCCGAAGACCGGGCGGGCAAGACTATGCGCGATCATGATGTGATCGCGGACTTCGACGGCGAACATGCGGGATTTCCTTCAATACTTGATGCGATGACAGAGCGTGGCAGCCGAACCGATAATTTCGGCATAATCGGCGGCGATGGTCTCGAACGGTGTTTCGCCCGAAATCAGGTAGTCGAGCCGGTCATCGGCGAGAAGCTGGAGCGCCTTGCCCATGCGTCGCCTTGTGTCCCAGCGGGCCCGTCGCCCCGGCGGCAGGGAGGCCACCTGTGAGCTGACGATGGAGAGCCGCTTGGCATGGAAAGCGCCGCCGAGAGGGATCTCCACGTGCTTTTCACCATACCAGCTGGCCTCGACGATGCGCGCCTCGATACCGGCGTGATCGAGCGCCGTCGCCAGGGCGTCCGCCGACGCGGAGGCATTGATCAGCACGTCGCAATCATGGGGCACATGACCGGCAGATAAAAAACGGAGGCCGAGAGCCTCGGCGGGTCCGGCACGCTCCGCCTCGATATCGGAAATCACCACCTCGGTGCCGATGATCCGCGAGGCAAGGTAAGCGACCAGAAGCCCGATCACGCCGGCCCCGAACACCGCTACCCGGTCACCTGGCTGAATGCCTGCATCCCAGGTGATATTGAGCGCGGTCTCCATATTGGCGGCCAGCACGGCGCGCTGTGGGGACAGGCCGGCGGCAAGCGGGTGGGTGGCGGAAACGGGCACGCGAAAACGGTCTTGATGGGGATGCAGGCAGAAGACCGCTTTGCCGACGAGGCGTTCGGGCCCTTCTTCGACCAAGCCGACGGCGGCATAGCCGTATTTCACCGGGAAGGGGAATTGGCCGGCCTGGTGCGGGGCACGCATGCGCTCGTATTCGCTTTCCGGCACCTGTCCGGCAAAAACGAGCGATTCGGTACCTCGGCTGATGCCGCTATAGAGCGTTCGGACGACAACCTCGCCCTCGCAGGCCGTAGGCCGCTTCTCCTGCCGAAGCGCGCAACGGCCCGTCTCCTCGATCCAGAGGGCTCTTCCGTCCTTCTGCGTTGCCGCATTCGGAACTGTCTCACGCCTTGTCACGCCTCACACCTTTCACGCCATAACAATCCAGACCTAGAGGCTTCGACGATGACGGCAAGGGAGCCGTCCGGCGAGAGGGCGATATGGCCATCACGTTTATTTGACGGCGGTTTTTCGGATCCGGCATTTGCTGCTCACCGTATTCTTCTCCATGTAGTGCCTGTGAGGAGAGCGTCATGAATATTTCATATCATCCCTTGGACGAGGAAGGCACGTCCGATGGCTGACTGGATGAATGCCGGGCCGCTGGATCGCCAGGCGGCACGCAGAGCTCACCGCTTGCTCTCCCTGGATGCCTATGCCGTAACCATGACCGTCGCGGCTGCGCTGGTTGCGGCCATGCATTTCCTTGGCGACTGGCTCGGCATCGATACGGCCGCGGCCTGCTGCGCCTTCATCATCTATGCGGCGATTTCCGCCGTAGCGCTCGGCAATCTGCGCGCGCATGGGCATGGGCGTTTCGGCGCGGCCAATATCGTGACGACAATCCGTGCCGCCCTCACGTCGGTTTTAGGCGGGATGGTGCTGGCGTCGCCGCAATTCGGCGTGGGCTTCGACCAGGGCGCCTTGTGGATGCTGGGCTTCTTAGTCGCTTTCGCGATCGTCCTGGATGGTGTCGACGGCTTCCTCGCACGGCAGGCGGGCACGTCTTCCCGGTTCGGCGCGCGATTCGACATGGAAATCGACGCGCTGCTGATCCTCTTCCTGTCGCTCGCGGCAGTGTTGCTCGGCAAGGCGGGACTTTGGATCCTGCTGATCGGCCTGATGCGCTATGCCTATGTCGGGGCGCAGGCGGTCTTTCCGGCGCTGAGGGGCGAACTGCCGCATTCGATGCGCCGCAAGGCGATCTGCGTCGTTCAGGGCGTGGCGCTCTGTCTGATGCTGTTTCCGGTCGTTACCTCGCCGGTCTCCACCCTGCTTGCGGCTGCGGCCCTCGCTTCGCTCACCTATTCCTTCGCCGTCGACGTGATCTTCCTGGTGAGTGCGAGCAGGAGCCATCATGCCGCGGCCTGATTTTTCCGCTTCCCTGGGGCTGACACGCTCGCTGCTGATCTATTACGGCCAGCCCTGGCGGCGTTCTTCGCTGAAGCGGTTCTATGCGGGCCTCGTCCGCAAAGGCGATCTCGTATTCGATATCGGTGCGCATGCCGGCAGCCGCAGCCGGACGCTTCTGTCGCTCGGCGCCAGGATCGTCGCCCTGGAGCCGCAGCCGTTGTTTGCCGATTTTATTGCCAGATCCTTCGCGGGCGAAGAGTTGACGCTGCTGCGCAAGGCGGTCGGCAAGGAGCCCGGCAGCGTCGATCTGCACATTTCCAGCCGCCATCCGACCGTGACGAGCATTTCCTCGTCGTGGATTTCGAAAGTCGAGAAGACCGCCGGGTTCCGCAACGTCACCTGGGACCGGGTCGAGCGGGTGGAGATGACGACACTCGACGCGCTGATCGAAGAATACGGGTTGCCGGCCTTCTGCAAGATCGATGTGGAGGGCGCGGAAGCGGATATCATCGCCGGGCTGCACCACCCTATCCCGCTGATCGCCTTCGAATATATTCCGGCAACCATGGAAATCGCCGAGGAGGCGATCGGCCATTTGCGGAAACTTGGGCCCTATCGCTTCAACCGCGTCGAGGGCGAGCGGCATCGGTTCGTTCATCACCAGTGGATTGCTGCCGATGAGATGCTGGGCGAGATTGGCGGCCTTTCCGGCCAGGCGCCGTCCGGCGATATCTATGCCCGGCTGGAGGGCTGAAAGATCAGCGGTTCCGTCTGCCGACGAGTGTCGCCAGGATGAACATCAGGCCGGGTGCTGCGCCCGCAAGCGCCAGAATGCCGTAGAGGATGCTGGCGGTCACGCCGTCGGACGCGGCATAACCGAAGAGCGGCCAGAGCGCCGCCGCTGCCGCCTCTCTGGCGCCCCAGCCGGCGATCGTGGCGGGGATCAGCATCATCAGCAGACAGAGCGGGATGGCGGTGATGGCCGCGAGTGCCGGCAAGGGCGCCCCGACGGCCGCCGAGGCGAGCATGAACATCGCAATATAGCTTGCGACGATGACGAGGCTGAACAAGGATTGCACGATCCAGGCTCTATCCTGCAAAAAGACCTGAGCCAGGGCGGCCTTCAATTTTTCAAGCGGCGGTCGGATGCGGCGCGGCGGGAAACAGAGCGTCAGCATAAACACGATGGCGAGGCTTGCGACGGCGAGCGCGAAGCCGGAGAGAAGATGGCGCAGGTCTTCCGGGATCGCTGCTCCGCCCAGAAGCGGCCAGAACATGACGCCGAAGGTCGCTATGACGAAAAATACCCCCTGGCCGGCGACCCGCTCGAAGAGCACGGCCTGCGTCGGCACTTTCCAGCCGCCGTCGCCATGGGTTCTATTGCGAAAGGCGCGAACCGCATCGCCTGCCACTCCGCCCGGCAGGAGTTGATTGAGCAGGGTTCCCAGATAATAGTCGCCGATCGCCTGCCCCACGCCCAGGTGCTGGCCCAGCCGAGCTGCCGTAAACCGCCAGCGGAGCGCCGAGAGCATGATCTGCACCTGAACCAGCAGAAGCCCCGCAACCACATAGGCTGGATCGGCCGATGCCAGGCCTGCGGCAATCCGTTGCGGATCGAAGCTCAGGATCACGGCAATGAGAAGTGCAAGGGCCGCAGATAAGCCTATAAGTTTCAGAAAACGCATGGGCCGAAGGTTTTGCAGGAATGGCAGCGCATGAACGAGTATCGGCCTTTTCGCCAGAGTGACGCCGTCAGAATAGGGCATATCGCGCAACGCAAGGCAAATGGATCACCGATCCCGAGGATCACGATTTCGCTTGCGATCATGGTCGCGATTCTGACTCTGCCTTCCAATTACAACGAATTCTCGGAACTGCGGTTTCCGCTGGAAGTCGTCGGGATAGCGCTGCTGGCATCGGCGTTTAGGGGGATCGGCTTTTCTCTCCTGCGCTGGGCCGTCACGCTGCTGCTTGCCGCAATGCTGTTCCTGAAGCTTGCGGATATCGGCACCGGCACGGCCTTCCAGCGGCCATTCAATCCCTATCTGGATCTGAAGATCTTCACCGACGGCTGGAATCTCCTGAGCGGCGCCTTGGGCATCACCGAGGCGGTTGCAATCATCTGCATGGGCCTTCTGGCATGGCTGGTTGTCGCTACCCTTCTCCATTGGTCGCTCGGCGGTTTTCGGCGCCTCTCATTCGGGGGCCGGCGCAAGTCCGTTCTCGTCAGCGGCACGGTGCTGCTGATCGGACTGGCGGCGCTGGTGGTCCAGAACCCCGATCGTCGCAATCTCGGGGTCGAAGCGCATGCAGCTTCCTATTTCGTCAATCGCGTCGGCATGGTGAAGGACTCGATTGCCGATCTCGCCCGGTTCGAGGACGAATTGAAGCAGGATCCGCGGCCCGCCGGGCCGTATTTCTCGGCGCTTGCCGGTACCGATGTCGTCCTGATTTTTATCGAATCCTATGGCCGCAGTGCGATCGAGGATCCGCGTTATGCGGCGCGCCTCAACAGCCGGCTGACCTCGGTGGAGAAGGAGATCGAGGCAGCAGGCCTGCAGGCACGCAGCGGGTGGCTGACTTCGCCGACGGTCGGCGGCATCAGCTGGCTGGCGCATGGCACGCTGCTCTCCGGCCTCTGGGTCAACAGTCAGGGCCGCTACGACCGGATGATCACCAGCGAGCGGCCGAGCCTCAACAACCTCTTCCGTTCCTCCGGCTGGCGCACCACGGCGGTCATGCCGGCGATCACGCTCGACTGGCCGGAAGCCGGTTATTTCGGCTACGACAGCATCCATGCCGCCGCGGGACTCGGATATCGCGGAAAACCCTTCAATTGGGTGACGATGCCGGATCAGTTCACGCTCGAGGCGTTCGAGAGGCTGGAACGGCAGGCCCGTGACAAGCCCGGCCACAAACCGGTCATGGCGGAAATGGCGCTGATCTCCAGCCACGCCCCCTGGACGCCTATCCCGTCGCTGATCCCCTGGGATAAGGTCGGCGACGGCGCCGTCTTTAATGCGCAGGCGGAAAGCGGCGATCCACCCTCGGTCGTCTGGGCCGATCCCAACCGCGTCCGGGCGCAATACCTCACCTCGATCGATTATACGCTCGAAACGCTCGGCTCCTACATGGCGCGTTACGGAAAGAACACGCTGTTCATCCTGCTCGGCGATCACCAGCCGGCGTCGATCGTTGCCGGCGAAGGCGCCTCGCGCGACGTGCCGGTGCATATCGTCACCGGCAACCCGGAACTCCTGAAGCGTCTCGAGGGCTGGAACTGGCAGAAGGGCATGATCCCGCAGCCGTCCACCGCGGTCTATCGCATGGACGAATTTCGCCGGAAGCTGGTCGAGAGCTTCGATTGATCGACCGCGGCCCGGCCGAATTATCTCGTCAGGAATGGGTGCCGAGATAGCTTTCCATCAAAGCCGGATTGACCGCCATTTCACTTGCCGGGCCCGAAAGGCGGACTTCGCCCAGTTCGACCAGGTAACCCTCGTCGGCGATTTCGAGCGCGGCCCGGGCATTCTGCTCGACGAGCAGGATCGAGACACCGGTCTTTCGCAGTTCCGAGACGATGTTGAGGATGTCGATGACGATCTTCGGCGCGAGGCCCAGGCTCGGTTCGTCGAGCAGCAGCAGGCGCGGCCGGCTCATCAGGGCCCGGGCAAGCGCCAGCATCTGCCGTTCGCCGCCTGAAAGCGTACCGGCAAGCTGCTTGCGCCGTTCGGCCAGGCGCGGAAAACGCGCGTAGACGTCGTCGCGCGTCTTGGCGCGCTCAGTGGCGCTGCGGAGGAAGCCGCCGAGCTCTATATTGTCCTCGACCGACATGGTGGAGAACAGTTCGCGTTTTTCCGGCACGAGGCAGAGGCCGCCGGCAACGCGGCCTTCGACCGAGCGCGGCACGGGTGCGCCGTCGTAGACGATCGTGCCGGAGGAGGGGACGATGCCCATGATGGCGTTGAGCAGCGTCGATTTGCCGGCGCCGTTCGCACCGATCACGGTAACGATGCTGCCGGGCTTCATGCTCATCGATATGCCGTGCAGCACCTCGGCTCGGCCGTAGGAGACGTGAAGGTCGGAGAGTTCGAGCAGGTTTCCGCTCATGCGACACCTCCCAGATAGGCGGCGACGACCGCCGGATGTTTGCGCACGTCGGCCGGCTTGCCTTCGGCGATCAGGGTGCCGAAATCGAGCACCACGAGATGGTCGACGAGACCCATGACGAAGCCCATGTCGTGTTCGACGAGGAGCACGCTGACGCCCTCTTCGCGCAGCTTCTTCAAGAGGTTGGCGAGCTCCTGTTTTTCACCGTGACGCAGGCCCGCCGCGGGTTCGTCGAGCAGCAGCACGGCCGGGTCGGCGGACAGGGCGCGGGCGATCTCCAGGATGCGGATCTGGCCGAGCGCCAGATCGCCGGCTGGCCGGTCGCGATAGGCGCCGAGCCCGACGCGGTCGAGCTGATAGGCGGCCTCTGCAAGCAGCGTCGCCTCCTGCCTCCGCTCCAGCCGCAGGAAGCTCCTGAAGACGCCGGCCGAGCCGCGCAGATGCGCGCCGAGCGCGACATTTTCCAATACCGACATGTCCGGCAGGATCTTTGCGTGCTGGAAGGTGCGGGCGATGCCGTGTTTGGCGACTTCGCGCGGGCTGTCGCCGGACATCGGCTGGCCCTCGTAGAAAACCGATCCGCTGGTCAATGAAGCGAGGCCGGTGATGAGGTTGAAGGTCGTGCTCTTGCCGGCGCCGTTCGGGCCGATCAGGCCGACGACCTGGCCGGCGCGCACTTCGAAACTGACATCGTTGACCGCGACCAGCCCGCCGAAGGCTTTTCGCGCCTTTTCCACCTTGATCAGCGACGAGCCGGCCGGCGCGAGCGTTCGTTTGGCAAGCCTGTCGTCGGAAGTGGGCAGAGGCCGCGCTGGCCGCTTCGGCAGGAGCTTCAATACGAATGGCCAGAGACCGTCCCGGGCGAGCTGCAGGGTCACCACCAGCAGGATGCCGAAAACCACCATTTCGAAGTTGGCGGTCGTGCCGACCAGATCCGGCAGGAAACGCTGCAGCAGTTCCTTCAGGATCAGCACGATGCTGGCACCGAAGATCGCCCCCCAGACATGGCCGGAGCCACCGACCACGGCCATCAGCAGATATTCGATGCCCATGCTGAGCCCGAACGGCGTCGGGTTCACCGAGCGCTGCATGTGGGCGTAGAGCCAGCCGGAAAGGGCCGCGACCACGCCGGCGAACACGAAGACGGTAAGCTTGGCGCGCACGATGTTGACGCCGAAGGCTTCCGCCGCCTGGCCGCCGCCGCGCAGTGCCCGGATACCACGGCCGATCCGCGAGTCGAGCAGGTTTTTCGCGCCGATTGCGACCGCAATCACGAAAAACCAGATGAGGTAATAGATCGACCCGTCGCTCATGAAGCGATAGCCGGAGAATTCAATCGGCGGGATGCCGGAAATGCCGTCGTAACGGCCGAGGAGGTCGATCTTGCCGAACAGATAATAAAGCGCCAGGCCCCAGGCGATCGTGCCGAGCGGCAGGAAATGGCCGGAAAGGCGCACGGTGATGAGGCCGAGCGGCAGGGCGGTCGCCGCCCCGACGATCAGCGACAACGGCAGGGTCAGCCACGGCGACAAGCCGTAGTTCGTGCTCAGCACTGCCGTCGTATAGGCGCCGAAACCGCAGAAGGCGGCCTGGCCGAACGAGGTGAGACCGCCGACGCCGGTCAAGAGCACGAGGCCGATCGTCACCAGCGAGGCGAGGCCGATATTGTTGAGGATCGTCAGCCAGAAGGGCGGCACCGGCAGGAGGGGAATGATCGCCAGGAAAACGATGCCGGCGAGGCCGGGAAGCAAACGCTCGATCTTCATCGCTCACTCCTCCTCGTGGAAGCCGCCGCTCAGCGACAGCCAGATCAGGACTGGAATGATGAGCCCGAAGACGATGACCTCCTTGTAACTGCTGGCGAAGAAGGACGAGAAGGATTCGACCAGGCCGACGCCGATCGCGGCGATCGCGGTGATCGGGAAGCTCGCAAGCCCGCCGATGATCGCCGCCACGAAGCCCTTGAGGCCGATCAGGAAGCCGGTGTCGTAATAGATCGTGGTGATCGGGCCGATCAGCACCCCGGAAACGGCCCCGATGGCGGCTGCCAGCGTGAAGGCGGTGACGCCGGTCAGATGGGTGCGGACGCCGACCAGCCGTGCGCCGAGCCGGTTGACGGCGGTCGCGCGCAGCGCCTTGCCGAGCAGGGTTCGCTCGAAGAACATGTAGAGGCCGATGATGATCGCGATCGTCGCTCCGTAGATGCAGAGGCTCTGGGCGCTCACCATCAAGGCTCCGATCGTGTAGTTGTCGTCGGCGAGCGGTTCGGCGCGCAGGCCCTCCGCGCCGAAGAAGACGAGGCCAAGCCCCATCATGGCGAGATGCACGCCAACCGAGGCAATCAGCAGGACAAGCACGGACGCATCGGCAAGCGGCCGGTAGGCGATCCGGTAGACGTAGACGCCCATGGGCGTGATGATCAGAATGGTGAGCAGGGCCTTCGCAACGGACGGAAGGTCGAGCGGCGCAAGCACGATGGTGATGCCGTAGATCACGCCGGGGAGCACCAGGTTGAGCGCGAGGCTGCGCAGAAAGGTGCGGACATCGGTACCGAGGCGCATGCTCCAAAGGTCGAACAGGAAAGCAACCGCCCCGAAACAGACGAGAAGCGATGTGGTGGCGGGCACCTTCCCGCCGTCGAGAAGCGCCAGCGTCAGCGCGCCATAGGCGACGAATTCGCCCTGGGGGATGAAGATCACCCGCGTGACCGAAAAGAGCAGGACCAGCGCCAGACCGAGAAGCGCATAGATCGCGCCATTGGTGACACCATCCTGGATCAGGAAGGTCGCAATCATCGCGTCCAAGGAATTTCCCCCGATAACAGAAAAGACGCTGCAAAAAGGCCCGGCGCGGACGCCGGGCCTCGTTTATTCGCCGGATTACTTGGTGATCTCGAACTTGCCGTTCTTGGCCGTGAACAGCACGACGGCGCGGTCGTCGAGGCCGAGGTGATCGTCGGCCTTGAAGTTGAAGACGCCCTGGCTTGCCGGGAAGGGACCGCCGGTTTCGATGGCGTCACGGAGAGCAGCGCGGAATTCCGGCGTGCCGGGCTTTGCCTTCTTCAGCGCGACCGGGATGGCCTTCTTGAGGATGGCCATGGCATCGTTGATATGCGGGCCGAACTGGGTGCGGGTGCCGGGACCGTACTTCTTTTCGTAGGCCGTCACGTAGGCCATGCCTTCCGGCTTGGTCTCCGCGGTATCGGGCAGGGCTTCCGGCGCCATGGCCGGGCCGGACGCGAAGATCGTGTTGTCTGCAGCCTTGCCGGCGATGCGCAGGAAGTCGAAGGTCACGGCGCCATGGGTCTGGTAGATCTTGCCGGCGAAGCCACGTTCGCGCAGACCGATCTGCGGCAGCGCGGCACCGGTGCCCGAGGCGCCGACGAAGACGGCATCCGGACGCGCGGCCACGAGTTTCAGCACCTGGCCGGAAACGGAGGTGTCGGGGCGGGCATAACGCTCGTCGGCCACGACCTTCAGGCCGTACTGTTCGCCGATCGCCTTGAACTGGCCCATCCACAGGTCGCCGTAGCTATCGGAGAAGCCGATATAACCGACCGTCTTGACGCCATCGGCCTTCATCTTGGCAAACAGGTTCCTGGCGATCAGGCCGGCATCCTGCGGCATCACAAAGGTCCACTTGCCTTTGGAAATGGCCGGCGGAACCGGCGAGCAGGAGAGATGCGGCGTACTGGTTTCACCGGCAACACCGGCAACAGCGATCGAAGCGGGCGTCAGCGCGGAACCGACGATGACATCGACCTTGTCGTCGTTGACGAAGCGGCGGGCATTGGTGGTGGCAACCGAGGGGTCGCCGGCATCATCGAGAACGATGACCTTCAGCTTTTCGCCGCCCACTTCGGCTGGCCACAATTCGACGGAGTTCTTCAGCGGAATGCCGAGCGCCGCACCCGGGCCGGTCGACGATATGGTCACGCCAATCGTCACGTCAGCCAGTGCAGAGCTTGCAAACAAGGAAAAGGACAGGACGGCAACAGGCGCCATTCCAGCAAAAAACCGGTTCTTCATAGGATCCTCCCAGGACAAAAGCGGGCGATCTCCTCCCGCCCCGCCATTTGTTTACAGGGAGATTGTTTCTTTGTAAACAATTCTGATAATGGTTATGTAAAGCTTACGAAGGCCGGTTTGAATGCGGCAGGGGTCGCAAGCCCTACTCGGCATCGCCCCCCAACAGCCGCGCCAAACCGGCTTTACCGTTCAATTCCACCATATCACGGGCCAACCTGGCGCGACGTTCGATCAGTTCGAGTATCTCCATGAATGCTGCGGTCTTTTCGGGCGGCAGATCGCCGAACATGTGTCTCTCGAGGGCATCGATGCCGGCCACCATCTTTTCGTAGATGGCCGTTCCTGCTGCCGTCAGCTGGATCTGGGCCCATCGCGCATCACGTGCGTCGGTGCGGCGGTCGATCAGGTCGCGGTCGACCAGTTCGCGGATCGCGCGCGACACCATCGCCTTGTCGATCGTCGTAAGCTTGCCGATTTCCATCGGCGAGATCGATTGATAGGTGCCGATCGCGGACATGACCCGCCAGATATTCAGCTTGAAACCGTTGGCCTCGCAAAGCAGGCTGACGAGCTTCATCATTTCCGCGTTGCTGCGCGCGAGCCGGTAAGGCACGACCTTGGAGAGCTTTCGGGGGGACGCGGCCCGTTCTTCCGTCATCCGATCAGGTCACCAATGCCCGCTGTTTATATTCGGCTGTGTCCCAGAGGCGATTGGTCATGATGTCTTCGAGGATATTCACTGCTCCCAACACCTCGGCCTCGCCGATATAGAGGGGCGTGAAGCCGAAGCGAATGGCGTTCGGAGCGCGGAAATCGCCGATCACGCCGCGCGCGATCAGGGCCTGCATGATCGCGTAGCCTTCATCGTGCAGAAAGGAAATCTGGCTGCCGCGCTTCGTCCCATCGCGAGGAGAACCGAGCTTCAGCATCGGGCAGCGCTTTTCGACTTCCGCGACGAACAGATCGCAGAGGTTTATCGACTGCCGCCGCAGGTCCGCCATATCGACGCCGTCCCAGGCATCGAGTGCGGCGTCGAGCGCCGCAAGCCCGATGATCGGCGGCGTGCCGACCCGCATGCGGTCGATACCGCCGCCCGGACGATAACCGAGATCGAAGGCGAAGGGCCGTTCGTGCCCCAGCCAGCCGGACAGCGCCGGCCGCACCTTGTGCGCATGACGCGGGGCAACATAGATGAAGGCCGGCGCGCCAGGCCCGCCGTTCAGATATTTGTAGGTGCAGCCAACCGCGAAATCCGCGTCGGCGTCGGCCAGGTCGACCGGCAGGGCGCCGGCGGTATGGGCGAGATCCCAGACGGTGATCGCGCCTGCGGCATGAGCCTTTTCGGTCAGCACCTTCATGTCGTGCAGCCTTCCGGTGCGATAATCCACTTCGGTCAGCATGACCACGGCGACGGTTTCGTCGATCGCAGCTTCGACGCCTTCCGGCTCGACGATCTTCAGCTCAAGACCTTTGCCGAGCGAGCCGATCAGGCCCTGCGCCATATAGAGGTCGGATGGAAAATTACCGCTGTCGGACAATACGACCTTGCGTTCCGGCACGAGTTCCAATGCCGAAGCGAGCGCCTGGTAGACCTTGATCGACAGCGTATCTCCCATGACGACCGTGCCTTCCGCCGCCCCGATCAGCTTGGCCACCCGGTCGCCGATTCGCCGTGGCAGCGTCATCCAGCCGGCCTTGTTCCAGCCCTTGATCAGCAGCTCGCCCCATTCATCAGCCATCAGCCTGGCGACCCGTTCCTTGGCTGCAAGCGGCAGCGGTCCGAGCGAATTGCCGTCGAGATAGATCATGCCTTCCGGCAGATAGAAGAGCGAGCGGGTCTTTTCGAAATCCGTCACCGGAACACCTTACTGTTCGAAACCAATCGTTTGAGGGGAGCTTAGCTCCGAAGCAATGCAGACTAGAAGCTGGCATCCCCCGTGCAAGGCAGATTTACGACTTTCGCGATTATTTCCGGGACGAATCCGGTCTTGCCGGTAATCGATCGCCGCCGTAACCTTGGTTATACGATCTCCGATGGCAAAGATTATAGGTGCTTCATGAGTGGTTTCACCAATCTTTCCCTCCTACTGGCCACTCTGGAGCCGGTTCTTCTCGAAGGCGAATTCGTCTATGCGACCGTCCCGCCAGAAAAGCTGCAAGAATACCTGGGCCTGAAGCCGATCGGGCTGTTTTTCGAGAAGGAAGGCCTGACGCTGATCCTGCTGAAAGAGACTGCCGAAAAGGCGGAGCTTGCCTCGAGCGCGCCGTTTCGCTGCATCACCATGATGGTGCATTCCTCGCTGGAAGCGGCCGGCATGACCGCGGCGATGGCGGCAGCGCTCACCAAAAGGGCATCAGCGCCAATGTCGTCGCGGCCTATTACCACGACCATATCTTCGTGCCGGCGGCGGACGCGGAACGGGCGGTTGCAGCGCTCAGGGCGCTTTCAGCCTCTGCCCGTTAGCCGCGAGCAATCGCGTGAAAAAAGGCGCCGCTGACCAGGCCTCGCCGGCCGCCTGTCGGACCGATCAGCTTGCCGCCACCGTCGGCGATCGTCGCAAAGGCGGCGTCCGTGCCCGGCGACACCACGCTGGCATAGTGGAATTCATGGCCGCGGATCGTATCGCCCTTTCGGCCGAGCGGGCTATCCTGGACAAGTTCCGCCTGGCGGTAGCCGAGGTTCATCCGGCGTTTGGCGAAACTGGTACGGTGGGAAAGCAGTCCGGTCATGGCGTGGGTGACACCATCGGCATCCTCCAGCGTTTCGCCCAGAACCATGTAGCCGCCGCACTCGCCGTGGATCGGTTTCGTTTCCGCAAACCGGGTGAGGCCGGACTTAAAGTTTTCGGCGGCGGCGAGCCTTCCCGCATGCAATTCTGGATATCCGCCCGGCAGCCAGCAGACGTCACAATCGACTAGCGGTGTTTCGTTGGCCAGGGGGGAGAAGGGAACAACCTCCGCGCCGGCGGAGCGCCATTCGCGCATCAGATGCGGATAGAGGAAGGTAAAGGCGGCATCCTGCGCCAGCGCGATGCGCTGGCCCGGCGGCCGCAGTGATTTTTCGGCCGAACCGCCGGGAATATTGAACGGCTTTGCAGCGGCATAGATCGCATCGAGGTCGAGCGAGGCTTCCATGGCATCGGCCAGCCGCTCGATATGCGCGTCCATTTCCGGATGTTCGCTCGCCTGGACGAGGCCGAGGTGCCGTTCGGGCAGAACCAGCGAGGGATCACGCAGGACGGTGCCGACGACGGGAAGTCCTGCCGCCTGGATGGCATCGCCGCAAAGTTTCTTGTGGCGCTCGCTGCCGGCACGGTTGAGGACGCAGGCGGCGATCTTCACGGTCGGATCGTAATGGGCAAAACCGTAGGCGATCACGCCGGCGGTTTGGGACTGGCCGGAGACATCCAGCACCAGCAGCACGGGCAGGCGGAACAGCCGGGCGAGATCGGAGGCAGCGCCCGAACGGTTCTCTTCGCTGACGATGCCGTCGAACAGGCCCATGGCGCTTTCGATCAAAAGCAGTTCCGCATCTTCCGCCTGGCCGCGCGCGAGATGCCGCAGCAGATCCGGCGCCATCGCCCAGCTGTCGAGGTTGAGGCCCGGCAGATGCGTTGCGGCCTCATGGAACCCGGGATCGATATAGTCCGGTCCGGTCTTGATGCCGCGCACCTTGACGCCGCGGCGGGCAAAGGCGCGCAAGAGGCCGATCGTGACGCTGGTCTTGCCGGAGCCGGAGCGCGGCGCACCGATGATGAGCGCGCGGGCCGTCATGGCTTGCCACCCGTTAGCACGGCCTGCATGGACACGATCCGGCCGATGACGATCAGCGCGGGAGCGGCGAATTTCTGTCGTTCGACCTCGGCCTCGACCGTTGCCAGCGTTGCAGTCAGCGAGCGTTCGTCCGGCGTCGTCGCCGCCATCAGCACCGCGACCGGCGTTTCCGACGACAGCCCGCCTTCGATCAGCAGCCGAGCGATAGTACCGATCGTGCTGACGCCCATATAGACGACGATCGGCTCGCCGGTTTTCGCCAGTGCCTTCCAGTCCAGATCGCCGGGGCTTCCCGCCGCATGGCCGGTGGCAAGGGTGATCGCACGGCTCATTCCCCGCATTGTCGCGGGAATGTTGGCCGAAGCGAGAGCCGCCAGCGCCGAGGTCATGCCCGGCAGGATGCGGAACGGGATGTTTTCCTTGACGAGCGCTTCCGCTTCCTCGCCGCCGCGCCCGAACACGAAGGGATCGCCGCCCTTCAGCCGCAAGACGCGCTTGCCCTTGCGGGCGAGTTCGATCAGCAGGCCGGTAATATCGTCCTGCGCGACGGAGGGTTTGCCGCCGCGTTTTCCGACGAAGATAAGCTCGGCGGTCGTCGCGAGCGAAAGCACGCCGTCGGAGACCAGCGCGTCATGGACGATCACGTCCGCCTTGCGAAGCGCGTCGGCGACTTCCAGCGTCAGGTAACGCGGATGGCCGGGGCCGGCGCCGGCGAGCCAGACATGGCCGGGCTCGAAGACGGGTGCTGCGACGATGGTTTCGATGCTTTCATTCATATGCGGACCTTTGACCGGTGACGCTCGGCCCCGGTCGGGCTATAGAAACGGCCATGGAAGTGGATGGCAAGAACCTTCGTCGTGGCTGGACCACGGGAACCTGCGCGGCGGCGGCGAGCAAGGCGGCCTGTCTTGCTCTCATGTCCGGAAAATTCCCCGACATGATCGAGGTGACGTTGCCCGGAGGGCAGACGCCATCCTTCGCGCTCGCCATCGAAGAGGCGGGCGAGGGATTTGCGAGAGCCGGGATCGTCAAGGATGCCGGCGATGATCCGGATGTCACGCACGGCGCGCTGATCAAGAGCACCGTGCGGCGCGGCGCGGCCGGCAGCGGCATCATTTTCAAGGCTGGCGAAGGTGTCGGCACCGTCACCCGTGCCGGCCTGCCTCTGCCCGTCGGTGAACCCGCCATCAATCCGGTGCCGCGCAAGATGATCGCACAGGCGATCGCCGAGGTCGCCGGCAGCGAGGCCGATTTCGAGGTCGAGATTTCCGTCGCCGACGGAGAGAAGATCGCCGAGAAGACGCTGAACGGCCGGCTCGGAATTTTGGGCGGCATCTCGATCCTCGGCACGACGGGGATCGTCATTCCCTTTTCCTGCTCGGCCTGGATCCATTCCATCTGGCGCGGCATCGATGTTGCGCGCGCTGCCGGCCTCACCCATGTGGCGGGCGCCACCGGCAACACGTCCGAAAAGGCGGTGCAGACGCATCATGGATTGCACGAGATCGCGCTGATCGACATGGGCGATTTCGTCGGCGGCATGCTGAAATATCTGCGCGACCATCCGGTGCCGAAGGTGACGATCGCCGGCGGTGTCGCCAAGATGACCAAGCTCGCGCAGGGCATGCTCGACGTCCACTCCAAGCGCGGATTGGCTGATCTCGAAGCTCTGGCGAAACTCGCCGGTGAAGCCGGGGCGAGCGATGAGCTTGCGGCGCAGATTGCCACCGCCAACACGGTATCCCAAGCCTTTGCGCTTGCGGGTGAAAACGGCCTGGCATTGGGCGACCGGATCGCCGCGCTCGCCTGGAAGACCGCTGCCAAGGCACTCAAGGACCCAGAGATCGCGCTGGAAATCCTGGTTTACGATCGCGAGGGCCGGCTGGTCGGCCAGACCGCGTTTACGCCGTCCGATCATTCGGAATCCTTGGTATCGGTCTGAGGCCAGCCGGGCCGGAAACGGCGCACGTAGTCGGCATTGTAGAGCTGGCTCTCGACGAAATCGGCAGCGCCCAGGCCCTTGCCGACGAAGATCAGCGCCGTGCGTTCGGCCGGCTCCGCGGCCAGCTTTGCCTCGATATCGGCAAGTGTACCGCGGATAATCCGTTCTTCCGGCCAGGAGGCGCGCACCACGATCGCGACAGGGCAGTCTGCGCCATAAAACGGTGTCAGTTCCGCGACGATGCGGTCAAGCGCATGGATGGCGAGGTGGATTGCCAGCGTCGCGCCGGTCGCACCAAAGGCCGCCAGCGTTTCGCCGTCCGGCATTTTCGAAGCGCGGCCGGAAACGCGGGTGAGGATCAGGCTCTGCGCCACTTCCGGAATGGTCAACTCTCGCCGCAGAGCTGCCGCGGCGGCGGCGAAGGAGGGCACGCCCGGGGTCAACGTGTAGTCGATGCCGTGCTTCTCCAGCCGGCGGATCTGTTCGGCGACGGCGCTCCAGACGGAAAGATCGCCGGAATGCAGCCGCGCGACATCCTTGCCGGCTTTGTGGGCCGCCACGTATTCCGCCTCGATATCGTCCAGCGACAGAGAGCCGGTATCGACGATCCGTGCGTCCCTCGGGCAATAGTCGAGCAGTTCCTTCGGCATGATCGAGCCGGCATAAAGGCAGACCGGCGAGCGGGCGAGAATATCGCGGCCGCGCACGGTGATGAGGTCGGCGGCGCCCGGTCCGGCGCCGATGAAATGCACGGTCATGAATGGTCCTTCGAGCGTGCCAGCGCGCAGGTGGCGCCATCGGCAATCAGCCGCGCGACAATCAGCTCCGAAGCCTCGCCGGCAGCCGCCAGTGCTGCAGCTTCGGAAAGACTTGGCGTGGCAGTTTGCGCAAGACTGTGTTTCGAAACGGTTCTGGTGCGGCCTTCTGCCTGCTTCAGCGCCGCCTCGTCGAGAATGCGGAGTGGCAGGTGTAGCCGTTCCGCAAGCTCGATCATTCCCGGCTCATGCCGCTTGATCTCGCCGGTTGCCAGTACGGACACGGATTCACGTGAAATATTGGCTTCAGCGCAGGCGGCAGCCAGCGCCGAAAGCAGCGTTTCCGCAGATGTGCCCTTTCGACAACCGAGACCGGCGGCAATCATGGCTTCACTCCGGGTTTCGTCCAGCTCCATTGGGTGACCGGCATGGCCGGCTTCCAACCCGACATGCCGCCGATCGGGGCTGCGCGGGAAACCTCCATGCGGATCAGTTCGCCGCCGCGTTTCGCATGGGCTACCAGAAGGACCGCTTCCATTTCGAGCGTCACGGCATTGGCGACCATCCGCCCGCCAGGCTTCAGCGCATCCAGGGCCGTGTCGAAAACGCCGGGCTCGCTGCCACCTCCGCCGATGAAGATCGCATCCGGCTGCGGCAGGCCGGCCAGAGCCGCCGGTGCTTCACCTTCGACGATGCGCAGGCCTGGCACGCCGAATGCCAGAGCATTCCGCCCGATCCGTGCTGCCCGATTGGCGTTGGTTTCGATCGCAATGGCTTTCAGGGAAGGATCGGCCAGCATCCATTCGATGCCGATCGAACCCGATCCGGCGCCGATATCCCACAACAATTCGCCGCGGTGCGGAGCCAGTGCCGAGAGCGTCAGCGCCCGGATTTCACGCTTGGTGATCTGCCCGTCATGTTCGAACAGCGTATCGTCCAGTCCGAAAGCGCGCGGAAGGATAAAGGCTCCGGCTTCAGCCTTTACGTCGATGGCGACGACATTCAGCACATCGATATCCACTAGCGCGAACTCATCGGCCTGCTGCGAACGGATGCGTTCCGCCGCGCCGCCCAGAGATTCCAGGACAGTTATCCGAGACGGCCCGAAGCCGGTGCGAGACAGAAGCTCCGCCAGCGCTGCCGGCCCGTTCTCATCGGATGTCAGCGCGATGATCCGCCGACCCGGATGAAGCGACGGCCGAATAAGATCGAGCGGCCGACCATGCAAGGACACCGTTTCGATGTCCTGCAGCGGCCAGCCAAGCCTTGAGGCGGCCAGCGAAAAGGCCGAGGGAGCGGGATAGGCGGTATATTCTTCAGGCGCGACATGGCGGGACAGCGTGACGCCGACGCCGAAGAAAAAGGGGTCTCCGGAGGCCAGCACGCAGACCTTCTGGCCACGCAGCGCGACGACATCGCGCATCGTCGCGTCAAACGGTGTCGGCCACGGCCGCGCCTCGTCGGTGATCAGGGTGGCTGCCAGTTCCAGATGCCGCCTGCCGCCGAAGACCACGACGGCGGATGCAATTGCCGAGCGCGCATTGTCGCCGAGGCCCGCAACCCCATCCTCGCCGATGCCGACGATGGACAGCCAGCGGCTTTGGTTTAAAGGTCTCTGCGCTGATTCAGGAGGCATCTTGCAACGTTCCATCCTCATTCTCGGCGGCACGGCGGAAGCTCGTGCGCTGGCCGGAAAGCTCGCCGGCGATCCACGGTTTACCGTCGAGCTGTCGCTTGCCGGCCGCACCCGCGCGCCGGCCGAGCAGCCCGTGCCGGTGCGTGTCGGCGGTTTCGGCGGTGCCGAAGGGCTTGCCACTTATCTCAGGCAAAAAGGCGTCTCGATCCTGATCGACGCGACGCATCCTTACGCGGCGCAGATTTCCCGCAATGCGGCCGAAGCTGCCGAGATCTCCGGCATTCCGCTTGTCGCCCTGCGCCGTTCGCCCTGGCTGCGGCTGCCCGGCGACCGCTGGGTCGAAGTCGAGAGCGTTGCCGATGCGGTCAGCACCCTGGGAGTGGTCCCGCGAAAAGCCTTCCTGACGCTCGGCCGGCAGGAGCTTCTGCCCTTCGAGGCCGCGCCCCAGCACGACTATCTGGTCCGCAGCGTCGATCCGGTCGAGCCGCCGCTGGCTGTCCCGAACGCGGTCTATCTGACCGCGCGCGGCCCCTTTGGGCAGGCGGGTGAGGCCCGGCTTCTGCAGGATCATGGCATTGAGGTGATCGTTGCCAAGAATAGTGGTGGGCCGGCGAGCTACGGGAAGATCGCCGCTGCGCGCGATCTCGGCATCGACGTCGTGCTGATCCGCCGTCCGGATCTGCCGGATGTACCGTCCGTCGAAACTGTCGATGAAATGCTCGCCTGGCTCGATCATGCGCCCGCGCCTTTGAAATAACGCGGCGAATAGACGATGGGGCGCTGGTTCTGCCGCTCGATCAGCCGGGTCTCGGCTGTGCCGACGATAATGCAGGTCGCCATGTCGGCCATATCGCTTGCCGCCTCGGCGAGCGGCACGATGCGAATAACCTCATCCGGCCGGCCGGCGGCGCGGCCGAAGATCACGGGCACGGTGCCGGGCAAATGGGCGCGCAGAATGTCGAAGGCCTCGCCGAGCTGATGCGGGCGTGCCCTGCTGACCGGATTGTAGAAGGCGATCACGAAACCGGCCGTCGCCGCCGCGATCAGGCGCTTCTCGATCACGTCCCAGGGCTTGAGATTGTTCGAAAGCGAGATGGCGCAGAAATCATGGCCGAGCGGTGCGCCGGCCTTGGCCGCCACGGCCAGCATGGCGGTGATGCCGGGAACGACCGAAAAATCGATCTCACGCCACAAGGCCGGCCCGTCGTCGATCGCCTCGCAGACTGCGGCTGCCATGGCGAACACGCCGGGGTCGCCGCCCGAGACGACACAGACCTTGCCTCCGCCCGCCGCCATTTCGAGCGCGGCGCGGGCACGCGCCAGCTCCTCGCGATTGTCCGAGGCGTGGCGGCGCTGGTCGGGGCGGAGGTTCAAACGGTCGATATACGGAAAATAGCCGAAAAAATCCTCAGCAGCCGTCACTGCGGCGGCCGCCTCCGGTGTCATCTGGTCCGGATTGCCGGGGCCGAGGCCGACGACGGTCAGCGAACCCGCTTTCATGGCCGTGTCTTCCAGCCGGGCACGAGGACGATCGAGAAATAGGGGGCAGGGCTCTCGTCGCGCTCTTCCAGTTTTTGAGCGGTCCCGTTTGCCATGGTGCCACGCTCCACGTAAAGCGCGCCCGACAGCTTGCCGACCGAGGCCAGCGCCCGGCGGATTTTCGGCAGGTTGCGGCCGACTTTCATGATCACTGCGCCGTCGGTGTTTCCGAGCCGCTCCGCGAGCTTCTCTTCGGACAACGTGCCGGGCAGCACGCTCAAAATATCGTCGCCCTGGACGAGCGGCATTCCGGTCATCGACCAGCAGCCGGACATGGCGGTGACGCCGGCGATGACTTCCGCGTGGTAGCGGCCGGCCAGCCGCACATGCAGGTGCATGTAGGATCCGTAGAACAGCGGATCGCCCTCGCTGAGCACGGCGACGTGTCTGCCCGCATCGAGATGCGCGGCGATGTCTTCCGCGGAGCGGTCGAAGAAATCGGCGATCGGGCCGCGATAATCGGCTTCGTCCTTGTGGGTCTCGACCGTGACCGGATAGACCAGCGGCAATTCGAGCGTACCCGGACGGATATGCGCCTCGACGATGGCGCGGCCGTTGCCGCTGCTGCCCTTCTTGCAGAAGAAGGCGATCACATCCGCTTCGTTGATGGCGCGTACCGCCTTCAGCGTCAGCAGTTCGGGGTCGCCAGGTCCGGTGCCGACGCCCGTGAGCTTGCCCTTGGGGAGTACGGCGTTCACAGTCCGGCCCTCGCCAATGCGTTGACGCAGGCAGCCGTCATCGCCGAGCCGCCCATGCGGCCGCGCACGATCGCATAGGGAATGCCGAGCGTCGCTTCCATCAGCGCTTCCTTGGATTCCGCAGCGCCGACGAAACCGACCGGCATGCCGATGATGGCGGCCGGACGCGGCGCGCCGGCATCCAGCATTTCGAGCAGGCGGAACAGCGCGGTCGGCGCATTGCCGATCGCAACGACTGCGCCTTCCATCTCGTCCCACAGGTCGAGTGCTGCCGCCGAGCGGGTATTGCCGAGCGTCTTTGCAAGCTCGATCGTGCGGCTGTCGCGCAGCGTGCAGATCACCTGGTTATGGGCCGGCAGGCGGGCGCGGGTAATGCCGTGCGTCACCATTTCGGCATCGCAATAGATCGGCTTGCCGGCGTGAAGCGCGCCGCGCGCCTGGGCAACGAAATCCTTCGAGAACCGGAAATGCTGAGCCGCCTCGACCAGCCCGCAGGCGTGGATCATGCGCACCGCGATTTCGGCCTGTTCCGACGAAAAAGCCGAGAGATCCGCTTCCTCGCGGATGATCGCGAAGGACTTTTCGTAGATCGCGTCGCCTTCGCGGATGTAGTCGTAACTGTTCATGATCTTCCTGACGTAACGGCCGCAGCAAGCCGGCGCGGTCCCAGACGGGCAATGCAGGCGGCGGAATTTTCCCCGGCGTGCCTCTCGTCTCGGACAAGATCGGCGATGCGGCGAAGGGAGTTGTTGGTATCGGCAAAAGCGACCGAGGCAAAGGGCTCGTCGGCCGCTTTTCCCCGGGTGATGAGCGAAAGGCCGGCGGCTGTTCCGCAGAGAGCAAGCGCTGACGGCTGCGGATGGGCGCAGCCCTTGGGGCAGCCGGTCACGTGCAGCTTGAACGAGCCGTCCAGCAGATCGCCGCAGTCTCCCGCGGCCTTGGCAGCGAGTTCGTGGGTGGCGATGGCTGCGGAATTGCAGGCGGGACTTCCGGAACAGGCGGCAATGGCTGAACGCGGATCGCTCGGCGAGGTGATGAAGCCGTTGCTGCCGGCAAAAGCGGTCAGCGCTTCGCAGGCGGTTTGAAGGCCGAAAAACAGGAGCGAATGGTCGAAGGCCGGTTTCAGCGACGGTATTCCCAGCCGCTCGGCCTCGTCGCAAAGAGCGATCAGAGTCTCTGCATTTGCCTGACCGAAGGCCGGGCCGATGCCTGACGCGAAAAGGTCGTCGGAGAGGCGGAAGGTGCCGAAAGGCGAGGCTGGCCGGCCAGGCGCATCGTATGTGGGCAAGCCGGCGGCGAGATCGCGTCCCCTCGCCTTGGGTCCCTTTTCGCCCAGCTTTCGAAGCAGCGCCAGAGTGGCGGAGACGGCCTCTGTTTCACGTAAAACATTGAAAACGCGGCCGGTTGTTTCGGTCCCACCCAGAAGCAGGGTCCAGAGGATGCCCTCATCGGTGGAAACGGGGGTAACCCGGATATCGGCCAGGAGGTCGGAAAGCCGGAGCTGCCCGCCACCGTCAACCACTACCGACATCTTTGGAGCGAGGCCGGCAATCTCGCGCGCACCTTGGCGGATCGCCTCGGCTATCGGGCGCGGATCGGCAATCTCGGTGTCGTCCATCCCCGCCAGGGGCGGAGTCTCGACAGCAAGTCCCTCGCGAAGCGGCAGGTTCAGCGCACGGACATCGGCGTCGAGAACGGGAGCCGAGGCCTCGCTCAGTCCCCGGATCTGCAGGTTGCCGCGGGCGGAAATATCGAGAATGCCGTTGCCGTCGCGCCGTGCCAACCGGCAGAGTTCGGCCAGCTGTGCCGGGGTGATCGCGTCGATCAGCGCGACGCGGGCTAAAAGCCCGTCGCCGGTCATCATCGGTGCCGACAGGGCGGGGCAGGCGCCGCGGCGCATGTCCAGTGTGCTTCGATCGAGGGAAAGCGTCGTCATGCCACCTTCTCCCGGGTGAACATTTCGAGCTCGGCATCGACCGCGTTGCGGCGGGGATGCCAGAGGCCGCGGCGGAGTGCTGAGCGGAACCGCTCGGCCATGAAGCGGGCGCCTTCGGGGTTCTGGCTCAGCAGGAAGTCGCGGACCTTTTCATCGCCGAGATAGGCGTCGTAGGTCGCCTCGATCAGCGATTGCGGGATGGCATGGGTGGTCTCGGCAAAACCGATCAGCCGGTCGACCGTCTCCACCAGTTCCGCGGCGCCGCGCGGGCCGTGGCGCATCTGTCCGGCGATGAAACGCGGGTTGACTGCGCGGGCGCGCACCACGCGGGTCACCGCCTCCGAAATCGAGCGGGCACGGGGTTTTTGCGGGTCGGTCGTGTCGAGCGCGATCACGTCCGCCTTGCCACCGAGCGCTGCGACCGCAGCCGCAAATCCGCCGATGAAGGCGACATCGGCCGATCCGTCCAGCAGGTCGCGGCCGGGATCGTCGCCGGTATGGACGAGAAGATCGGCGGTCCCGATGCGGTTTGCGAATTGACCGGGCATATGGCTGGCGTCGCCTTCCGCGCCACCGAAGGCATGGCTGGTGGCATCGAGATAGAGGCGGCCGAGTTCTTCGCGTTCCGCCCAGGCACCATCGGCGAGCTTTTCCTCGATGCCGGAGCCGTAGGTGCCCGGTGCCGAGCCGAAGATGCGGGGCGGTACGTGGCCTAGCTTGCCTGCCTCTTCCGCAAGAGGATTGTCGCCCGGCGCCTCCTCGCGGCTGGCGATGGCGCGCATCGCGGCGTCGAGCAAGGCGATGAGAGCCGGAAACATATCGCGGAACAGGCCGGAAATTCTGAGCGTCACGTCGACGCGCGGGCGGCCGAGCGCTGCCGGAGGCAGGACTTCGATACCGGTGACACGGCCCGTCGCCGCATCCTGCACGGGTCTCGCCCCCATCAGCGCCAGAACCTGGGCCACTTCCTCGCCGCCGCTGCGCAGAGACGCGCTGCCCCAGAGATCGAAGACGAGGCTTTTCGGCCAGTCGCCGTGATCCTGGAGATAACGCCGCAGGATTTCATCCGCTGCACGTTTGCCGAGTTCGAAGGCGGTCGGCGTCGGCAGCGTGCGCGGGTCGCTGGCGAAGAGGTTGCGGCCGGTCGGCATCACGTCGCGGCGGCCACGCGCCGGGGCGCCGGACGGGCCGGGGCGGATGTGTTTTCCGTCCAGCGCGTCGAGCAAGGCCTGTCGTTCGGTTTCGGCGCTTCGAACGCGAAGCGAATCGTCATCGCCGGGCGCGACCTGCCCGAAGACGTGCTGGCCGTCCTTGATCGAAAAGTCCTTGAGATCGCAGAGAAAGGCGTCGATGCGGGTGAGCGCCGCATCCGGATCGTCATTGTTCGAGACACCGGCCTCGCCGGCCAGTCCGGTGTCGCGGGCGGTCTCGACGATCAGCTTGGCCAGGCGGTCGCGGCGGCGGCGATCCAGCCCGTCGGCCTGGGCATACTCGTCGACCAGCAGTTCAAGTTTTTTCTGTTCTTCGGAAAGCCCGGCGCCGGCCAGAACCGGGGGCAGGTGGCCGATGGTGACGGCGGCAATCCGCCGCTTGGCAACCGCGGCCTCGCCCGGATTGGAAACGATGAACGGATAGATGACCGGCAGGCCGCCGGTGACGATCTCCGGGAAGCACTCCGTCGACAGCGCCACGGTCTTGCCTGGCAGCCATTCGAGCGTCCCGTGCGCGCCGACATGGACGATCGCATGCGCGCCAAGCGTCTCGCGCATCCATTGGCCGAAGGCGATCAGCGCGTGGCGCGGGGGCAGGTCCGGGCTGTGGTAGTCGGCGCGCCGATCGGCGTTGCGGCCGCGGTCGGGTGCGAGCGCGACGGTGATGTTGCCGAAGCTCGCGGCGCGGAAACGGAATATGCCGTCTCTGAGGTCTTCATCCGCTTCAGGCTCGCCCCACGCTGCCTCTGCAACGGGCTGGGGATCGTAGGCGGAGCGTACGTGGCCGGCGGATTGGGTATCCAGGCGATCCAGGAGATCACGCGGAGTCTCAGGGATATCCGAAACATCATAGCCGGCTACCGATAATTCGTGCAGTATCCCGAGTACGCTCTGTGGCACGTCCAGACCCACGGCATAACCGGTACGGCCAGGCGCGCTCGGATAATCCGGCATGAGGATGACGATTTTACGCTCGGCGCGGCGTGCTGCTTTCAGCCGGAGGAAAGCAGCGATACGGTCAACGACCTGTTCGACCCGGTCCGGTTCCGGCTGGTTGACGAGGTTGGCGGAGCTTTCGCCTGCCTTGAAGGAGATCGCACCGGCAAGAATGCGTCCATCGAGCTCCGGCAGGACGACGTGCATGGCGAGGTCGGCGGGGTTGAGGCCGCGCCGGTTCTCAGCCCAGCCATCGCGGCGGGTCGTGGCGACGACGATCTGGAAGACCGGCACGCCGGTGCGGTCGAAAATCGTTTCGCCGTTGCCGTCCGTGCCGCTGGCAAAGGCGGTGGTGGAAAGGATGGCCGCAGATTTCAGGTCAGAGACCGCCTGTTCGACGAAGGCCAGTGCATCCGGCTCCTTCAGTCCGCCGACGAAGATCGGCACAGGTGCAAACCCGCGGTTTTTCAGCGCCTCGAACAGCGCGTCGATCGGCGCCGCGTCATTCGCAAGCAGCATGGAGCGGTAGAACAGGATCGGCAAGCGCGGCGCATCCGGCGCAAAGCGGGCCAGCAGGTCGTTGGCCTCGACGATGCCTTTTCCGGGCGTGTAGTAGCCAGCCTTCGGCACCGGGGCCGCCTGTGGCAGCGGTTCCGTTTTGCCCTCGGCCAGCGTCGTCAGCAACCTCGCCAGAAGCCGCATATTGGCCGGCCCGCCTTCGCGGAAGCAGCTCAGGATGCCGGCGATCCGGTCTTCCGAAACAGTCGAGGCCGCGGTCAGGCGTTCGTCGCTGATGCTGCATTCGCCGGGCAGCAGCGCCAGCGCGATCTTTTTCCGCTTCGCCATACGCGAAAGTTCTTCCACGCCGTAAGCCCAGCGGTCGTATCCGCCGAGAATGCGCACGAGGATGACTTTGGCATGCGCCGCCGTCTTCTCGATCCAGAGATCGACGGACATCGGATGCCGCAGGTCGGAAAGACTGGTCAGCCGCAGGCTCGGCAGGTCGACGCTCCAGGCGGCGGAAATGCCGTTCAGGTCGCTGCCGGAAAAGGACAGCACCACCACATCGGCCGGCGACTGATTGAGGTCGACCGGTTCGATGAGGTCGTCAAGCGACGACGATGTGGTGGCGAGTATGTGCATCCTTCCCTCGGGCCTTCTTATGCGGCCAGCATCCTTTCGATCGCGGCGCGGTCGATGCCTTTTTCGCCGATCACGACAAGGCGGCTTGTCCGCGCTTCGCCGGGTGCCCAGGCGCGGTCGAAATAATGGTTCACGCGCGATCCTACCGCCTGAACCTGCAGGCGCATCGGCTTGTTCGCGACTTCCACGAAGCCTTTTATACGCAGCACGTTTTCCGCCTCCGCCGTCGCAGAAATGCGGGCGGCGAGCTGTTCGGCATCGGTGACTGCGGCCAGATCGACGACGAAGCTATCGAAATCGTCGTGATCGTGGTCTAGCTCGTCGTCGTGATGGGTCTTGCGGTTTTCGATATCGTCCTCGACGGCAAGGCCGAGCCCGATCAGCACCGCCGGGTCGATCGCGCCATTGGCGGCCGAGACGATTTTGACGGCGCGCGGCAGATGTGCGGCGACGCGGTCCCTGGCGGTCGCGAGGCCGGCGGCATCGAGAAGGTCGCTCTTGGTGAGCACGATCATGTCGGCGCAGGCCACCTGGTCCTCGAATACTTCCTCGACCGGATCGTCATGGTCGATCGAGCCGTCTGCCTGGCGCTGGGCTTCCAGCGCTTCGTGGTCGTCGGCAACGCGACCTTCGGCGAGCGCCAGCCCGTCGACTACGGCAATCACTGCGTCAACCGTCACGCGTGCCTTGACGTCCGGCCATTGGAAGGCCTGGACGAGCGGCTTCGGCAGGGCGAGGCCGGAGGTTTCGATGAGGATATGGTCGACGCGCGGTTCTATTGCCAGGATACGGTCGATCGCCGGCACGAAATCATCCGCCACGGTGCAGCAGATGCAGCCGTTGGCAAGCTCGATGATGTTGTCTTCTGGGCAGCTTTCGATGCCGCAGCCCTTCAGCACGTCGCCGTCGATGCCGACATCGCCGAATTCGTTGACGATGATCGCCAGCCGCTTGCCCTTGAGGTTCTCGATCAGGTTTCGGATCAGCGTGGTCTTGCCGGCTCCCAGAAACCCGGTGACGACAGTGCAGGGAACGCGGTCGAACGAAACGCTCATGATGGCATGTCCTCGTGATGATGAAAGGGTGGAATGCGGGCCGTCATGCCCTTACCGCGCAGGCAGGTCGGACGGCCGCGAAGGGGAAGGAAACCGCGCTCGTCCTCGGCCAGCATCATGGCGCCGGTGACGATGTCCTCGACATTATCGAGCGAAAGGTGGCCGAAGACATAGGACCAGCCGCTCTTGTGGTTGAAGGCGGCGCTCGGGCTCTTTTCGCAATTGGCGAGGCAGGTGACGGGCTTGACGGCGAGTGGCTTGCCGCTTGCGGCTTCACGTAGCGCCGCGATCAGCGCGATGCCCGGCCGGATTTCGCTGTCGGTCGCGTCGCGGCAATTGGTGCAGACGAAAATCGTCACGTCTGCCGGGCTGCCGGTTGCCGGATCATCTGGTCGGTGGTCACTCATCGGTCAGCCGCGTTCCCGCCGGGGTCGAAAAATCGGGGCGCGGAGCAGAAGGTCGAAATCCCTCTGCGGTGATCGAGACACTTCCTCCGGAGCACCCCGCCCGGTGAAGCAAAATTAAACGGACGGCAGGTCTCCTGGCTCGCGGGTCGTCGCCATTTGCCTGCCTTCCCGGTTTCCCAGTGGCCTCTCGGCAATGGCTCGCCGCCTACAGTTGCGGGGGCAGCCGCGGCATTGATCCTCAAGAAGAGGATCGCACCGCATTCTCTCTTAGCCCTCCCCGTTGCCGGAAAGGGACCATCTGTTTTCAAGTAAGCCCGGTCGTACACCCATGTCAATGCGTCGCAAAGGCGATTGCCGTGAGGCCGAATTCGTCTATAGTGACCGAGCCTATGGTGCCCGAAAGGGTTTTAGAGGGAATGCGGTGCGACGGATTTGCCGTCCAACCCGCGGCTGCCCCCGCAACTGTAAGCGGAAAGTCTTTACCCAAAACGGCCGTCCGGCCGTCAAGCCACTGGGAAATCCGGCCAACGGTATCCTGGGAAGGCGGGAGAAGGCGTCCGATCCGCGAGCCAGGAGACCTGCCAGAGGCGGCAAAGAACGTGAACGGCCCTCGGGTGGAGGGCGAAAGGACGAGACCATGGTAACGAATTCTGCTGCAGCTGCAGTCAGCCTCTCCGCTTCGAAGATCATCCCCCTCAGCATGACGGCCCTGCTCGGCCTGTTCATCGTCGGTTTTGTCGGCTTCTCGCATCTGGAAGTCGTCCATAACGCCGCGCATGACACGCGCCACTCGCTCGCCTTCCCCTGCCACTGAGGAGTTCTCCCAAATGTCGTTGTTTCGCAACATCGTCTTCACGGCGGTGATCGCCGGGCTTTTGTCCGGACTGCTGCTTACCGTGATGCAGAGCTTCTCCACCGTGCCGCTGATCCTGCAGGCGGAAGTGTTCGAAAATGCCGCGCCCGAGGCGGGCCATAGCCATGACGCCGCGCCCGCGGCACCTGGCGCTGCGGCTCATCACCATGAGGAAGAGGCCTGGGCGCCTGCTGACGGCTTCGAGCGCTTCATCTATACGCTTGCCGCAGACATGCTGTCGGCTATCGGTTTTGCCCTTGTCCTCGTTGCGGCCTCGGAAGCGTTCGGCGGCTTCAAGGGCTGGCGCGGCGGTCTGATGTTCGGCATTGCCGGCTTCCTCGCCGTCATCCTCGCGCCCGGCCTCGGCCTGCCGCCGGAACTGCCCGGCATGCCGGCTGCGGAGCTCGGCCCGCGCCAGATCTGGTGGGTCTCGACGGCGGTCTGCACGGCAATCGGCCTCGGCCTGCTCGCTTATACCCGCTCGGCCGTGTTCGCCGCGCTGGCGGTCGTGCTCCTGATCGCTCCGCATCTGGTCGGCGCGCCGCTGCCGCCAAGCCATGAAACGGCGGTCCCGATGGATCTCCATACCCGTTTCGTCAACGCGGTCTATGCCACCAACCTGGTGTTCTGGGCGGTGCTCGGCGCGCTTGCCGGGGTCGTCCGCGAAAAGTTCCGCGCTGGCGAGGAAGCTTCTGCCGGATCTCCGGCGAAGCTCGCTTCCCGGTGAAGGAGATCGACGAGGCCTCCGTCGAGCGTCACCGCGCCAAGATGGCGAACCGCAAGGCGGTTCAGGATGCGGAAGTGGCAGAGAAGACCCAGGAAAAGGGTCTTCTCATCGTCCATACCGGCTCGGGCAAGGGTAAATCCACCGCCGCTTTCGGCCTGGCGCTGCGTATGCTCGGCAATAATCGCCGGGTCGGCGTCGTGCAGTTCATCAAGGGTGCCTGGTCGACCGGGGAGCAGCCGGCGCTTGCCGTCTTCGGTGACCGCGTCGTTTGGCACACGATGGGCGAGGGTTTTACCTGGGAAACTCAGGACCTGAAGCGCGATGTCGCCGCGGCGGAAAAGGCCTGGGAAAAGGCGCTCGAGCTGATGGCGGACGAGACGATCGGGCTCGTCATCCTCGACGAACTCAATATCGCACTTCGTTATGACTACCTCGATCTCGAAAAAATTGTCGCTGCGCTTCAGGCACGGCGGCCGGATCTGCATGTGGTCGTCACCGGCCGCAACGCCAAGCCGGCGCTGATCGAGGCCGCCGACATGGTGACCGAGATGACGCTGGTCAAGCATCACTTCAAGGCGGGCGTGAAGGCCCAGGCCGGCATCGAGTTTTAGCCATGGTTGGGGTCAAGCCAGCTCGGGCGCTGATGTTTCAGGGAACGGGCTCGGATGTGGGCAAGTCGCTGGTCGTGGCCGGACTTGCCCGCGCCTTTACGCTGCGCGGCCTGAAGATCATGCCGTTCAAGCCGCAGAACATGTCGAACAATGCCGCGGTCACCGCGGATGGCGGCGAAATCGGCCGGGCGCAGGCGTTGCAGGCACGGGCCGCAGGGGTGCCGCTCAGCGTCCATATGAACCCAGTGCTTTTGAAACCGCAGAGCGAGGTCGGCGCGCAGGTCGTGGTGCAGGGCAGGGTCGAAGGCAATGCCAAGGCTGCCGAATACCAGAACCTCAAACGGACACTGATGCCGCGGGTTCTCGAAAGTTTCGGGCTTCTTCGCAATCAGGCCGATCTGGTTTTGGTCGAAGGTGCCGGCAGCGCTTCCGAGATCAATCTGCGCCAGAATGACATTGCCAATATGGGATTTGCGCGGGCGGCGGACGTGCCGGTCGTGCTGATCGGCGATATCGACCGCGGCGGGGTGATTGCCAGCCTTGCCGGCACCAGGCTGGTGCTCGACCCCGAAGATGCGGCGATGATCCGGGGCTTTATCGTCAATCGCTTTCGCGGCGATCCGGCACTGTTCGCCGACGGCATGCGGATGATCGGGGAACTCACCGGCTGGCAGTCGGTCGGGCTGTTGCCGCATTTTGCCGATGCGGCCCGGCTGCCGGCCGAAGATGCGCTGGGCCTCAATGCGCCATCGGTGCGGAAGGCGGGTGCGAAGATCAGGATCGCGGTGCCGATCCTGCCGCATATCTCCAATTTCGACGATCTCGATCCGCTGGAAGCGGAGCCGGATGTCGATCTCATCCGGGTCCGGCCGGGGCAGGCCATTCCCGGCGATTGCGATCTCGTGCTGCTGGTCGGCTCGAAGGCGACGATATCCGATCTGAAGGCGCTGAAGGCGGCAGGGTTCGACGTGGATATCGCCGCACATGTCCGCCGCGGCGGGCGGGTGCTCGGTCTCTGCGGCGGATATCAGATGCTCGGCAAAACGATCGCCGATCCGGAAGGTACGGAAGGACCGCCGGGCTCGATCGAAGGGCTGGGTTTGCTGGATGTCGGGACGGTTCTTGCGGGCGATAAACGGCTGGAGGCCGTTGCGGGCGCGAGCTTCGACGGAATCTCCCTGTCCGGGTATGAAATGCATATAGGGCGGACATCCGGCGCCGATTGCGCGCGGTCTTTTGCGACAATCGGCGGCAGCCCGGAAGGGGCGATCTCGGCGGATGGCCGCGTCTGGGGCACCTATCTCCATGGGCTGTTCTCGGACGATCGGCAGCGGTCGGCCTGGCTGACGCGGCTCGGAGGCTTTGCTTCGGATCTCGATTACGAGGCGGGCGTGGACGCGGTGCTGGACCGGCTGGCCGGCCATATGGAAAAGCACCTCGATCTCGATGGGCTGCTCAAACTTGCCAGATGATCCACGCCAGAAGGCCGAAGAGGCCGATCAGCAACGCGTCGGCGATCCGGGCGAGTTTCAGCGCGCGGCGGATGTCGTCGTAGGTGAGCTCGGAGCGCCCGCCCTCGCCCATGAAACGCGCCTCGATCATCCGGCCGCCATAACTGCGCGGTCCTGCGAGCGCGATGCCGAGCGCACCGGCCATCGCCGCTTCCGGCCAGCCGGCATTCGGCGAACGGTGATGGCGGGCATCCCGCCGGATGGCGCGGATCGCGTTGCCCGGCGAGGCGCGATCGATGAAGCCCGCTGCGACCACGAAAAGAAGGGCGCTCAGGCGCGAGGCGGGCAGGTTGATGAGATCGTCGAAACGCGCGGCCGCCCAGCCGAAGGCTTCGTATCGCGGCAGCTTGTGGCCGATCATGCTGTCGGCGGTGTTGGCCGCCTTGTAGCCCACGCCACCCGCAAGACCGCCGATCCCCATCCAGAAGGCCGGCGCCACGACGCCGTCCGAAAAATTCTCGGCCAGGCTCTCGATCGCCGCGCGGCAGACGGCCGCTTCGTCGAGCTTTTCCGGATCGCGCCCGACGATTTTCGAGACCGCTTTCCGCCCGGCGTCCAGGCCTCCGTATTGCAGCGCCGTCGCGACGGCCTCGACATGGGTTTCAAGGCTCTTCTGCGCCGGCAGGCTCGCAGCGATCACGACCAGCAGGATCGGCCCGAGGGGGATCATTCTCAGGTCGTATTCGATCACCAGGCCGAGCAGGATGGTGATGCCGAGAAGCGCCAAAAGCGCGAACACGCCCTTTCGCTTGCGCGTGGAAAAGTCGTCGTTTTCGCGGTTCAGATCGCGGTCAAGCCGGGATATCAGTGCGCCGATCCAGGTGACCGGATGGCCGATGCGGCGGAACAGCCAGTCCGGATAACCCACGATGCGCTCCGTGATCAGGGCGAAAAATGCGAGAAGGAACATGAAGTTGGCAGGCCCTGAGATTGGCGGTGAAATTGGCGATCCGATACAGCACGGCGGTAATCTTTCCCGTGCCCGGGCGCTGTTTCGCCACGCGCCGGAACCCTGGGTCGATCTTTCCACCGGTATCAGCCCGCATTCCTATCCGTATTCGCCCCTGCCCGACAATGCTTTCACGCGACTGCCCGACGTCGCATCGGCGGAAAGGCTGAAGGCCCTTGCCGCTGCCGCCTACGGCGCGCCGTCGGCGGCACATGTCGCGGCGGGGCCGGGGACGCAGATCCTGCTGCCGATGGTCGCGGATCTGATCGGCCGGAAAGGCCGTGCCGCGGTTCTTTCGCCCACCTATGCGGAGCATGCCCGCGCGGCGCGGCTTTCCGGTTTCGAGGTCACCGAAACCCACGATCTGGATCGCTTGGCGGAAGCGGGCCTGGCCGTCATCGTCAATCCCAACAACCCGACAGGACGGATCGTCCCGCGTGCCGATCTTTTGGCGCTCGCAGCAGTCATGCGCGCGAAGGGCGGGCTGTTGGTTGTCGACGAGGCGTTCATGGATGTCTCGGAAGCATCAAGCGTCACTGACGCGGTGGATGCCGGCGGGCTGGCGGTGCTCCGGTCCTTCGGCAAATTCTACGGCATGGCCGGCCTGCGGCTCGGCTTCGTGATTTCGCATCCGGAAACGATCGCGCGTATCGAGAACCGGCTCGGCCCGTGGGCGGTGTCCGGCCCGGCATTGCATGTGGCGAACGAAGCACTCGGCGATGTCAGATGGCAGCAGGCGATGCGGCTGAGGCTGAAAGAGGATGCGGCGCGGCTGGATGCCCTGCTCGGGGCTGCCGGAATACCCGTCACGGACGGAACGTCGCTGTTCCGCTTCATCCGCGCTCCCCGCGCGCAGGCGATTTTCGGGCATCTTGGAGAGCAGGGCATTCTGGTGCGCCGGTTCGAGGAACGACCCGATGATCTCAGGATCGGCCTTCCCAGCGAGAGCGACTGGCCGCGGCTCGAAGAAGCCTTGAAAACTATTTAGCCGGCGAAGTGAATTTGTCGCGCCAGGCGGGTAGGGCGCTTGCATTGGGCAAAGCCGTTGCCTCGTAGACGCCGCGGGCCACGGCGCGTGCGGTCACCAGCGTCGCCAGATGGCAGATTTCCATGAAATCCGACGGCTCGCTTAACGGTTTTGCACCAGTCGCCGCCGAAAAGATCGTGTCGCCATCAAACGGCAGGTGCGCCGGCAGGACCGCGCGGGCGAGGCCGTCATGGGCGAGGATGGAAAGCCGGTGCGCCTGTGCCTTGGTCAGCACGGCATCGGTGACGATGATGCCTATCGTCGTCGAGGTCACGTTGCGGCCCTTGAGGCGCATGCGATTGTCGAAGCTCGGAGGCAGGCCAAGCCCGCCGAACTCGTTTCCTTCTTCAAAGGGAGCGGCCCAGAAATGCGGGCCTTCGCCAATTGTCGCCGAGCCCAGCGCATTGGCGGCCACGAGCGCGGCGACCCAATGGCCGGAGGATGCCCTGGCGCTTGCCGAGCCGAGCCCGCCCTTGAACGTCGCCGTCGTGGCGCCCGTCCCCGCGCCGACGGTTCCGAGCGCGAATGGACCCTTCGCGGCGGCCCTGAAAGCCTCGTAGCCCATTTCGCGATAGGGCGAATGCAGGCCCCAGTCCTTGTTGCCGCCGTTCAGGAGATCCATCAGGATCGCCTGCGGCACGATCGGCACGCGGACGTTGCCGACCTGGAAGCCGCGGCCGATCTCGCGCAGGCCCGATTGCAAGCCACCGGCCGCATCCAGTCCGAAGGCTGAGCCGCCTGACAGCACGAAGGCATCGACCGTCTGCACGGTCATCGATGGATCCAGCAGGGCGGTATCCCGCCCGCCCGGCGCACCGCCGAGCACCGAGCCGGAGGCGATCGCCGGTTCGTCGAAGACGATCGCCGTGACGCCCGAACCCAGGGCAAGATCGGTGGCATGGCCGACGGCCACGCCTTCGATATCGGTCAGGAGATTGAGCGTTTCGGCCATCGGTTATTCGATGTCGAACTTGACGCCCTGCGCCAGCGGCAGGGTGCGGCCGTAGTTCAGGGTATTGGTGGCGCGGCGCATATAGACGCGCCATGCGTCGGAACCGGATTCGCGGCCGCCGCCGGTTTCCTTCTCGCCGCCGAACGCACCGCCGATCTCGGCGCCCGAGGGGCCGATATTGACGTTGGCGATGCCGCAATCGGAGCCGCGGGCGGAGACGAAGGTCTCGGCCTCGCGCATGTCGTTGGTGAAGATCGAGGAGGAAAGGCCCTGCGGCACGTCGTTGTGCAGGGCGAGCGCCTCGTCGAAGCTCGAATATTTCATCACGTAGAGGATCGGGGCAAAGGTCTCGTCCTTGACCGGGCCCGCCTGGGCCGGCATTTCGACGATCGCGGGGCGGACGTAATAGGCGTCGGCTGCCTCGTTCTGGTGGACGCGTTCGCCGCCGGTCACCTTGCCGCCCTCGGCCTTGGCGGCTTCCAGCGCCTTCTGCATCTTGTCGTAAGCCGTCTTGTCGATCAGCGGGCCGACGAGATTGCCGTTTTCGAGCGGGCTGCCGATCGTCACGGACTGGTAGGCCTTGGCGAGGCGCGGCACCAGCGTTTCATAGACGCTGTCATGTACGAAGAGGCGGCGCAACGAGGTGCAGCGCTGGCCGGCGGTACCCATGGCGGCGAAGGCGACACCGCGCAGCGTCAGGTCGAGATCGGCGGTCGGGGCGACGATCGCGGCGTTGTTGCCGCCGAGTTCCAGCAGCGAGCGGGCGAAGCGCGACGCAAGGCGCGGGCCGACGGCCCGGCCCATGGCCGTGGAGCCGGTCGCGGAAACCAGCGGGATCTTGTCGTGGTCAACCAAGACTTCGCCGATGTCGCGGCCGCCGATCAGGAGGGTCGAGAGGTTCTTCGGGGCCTTTCCGCCATCCGCGACGAAACGGGCGAGCGCCTTTTCGAAGATCGCCTGGGTGGCGAGCGCGGTCAGCGGCGTCTTTTCCGACGGCTTCCAAACGGTGGAATTGCCGCAGACGATGGCGAGCGCCGCATTCCAGGACCAGACGGCGACCGGGAAATTGAAGGCGGAGATGATGCCGATGGCGCCGAGCGGATGCCAGGTTTCCATCATCCGGTGTTCGGAGCGTTCTGTGGCGATGGTCAGGCCGTAGAGCTGGCGGGAAAGGCCGACCGCGAAATCGCAGATGTCGATCATTTCCTGCACTTCGCCGAGGCCTTCGGAGGTCACCTTGCCGACCTCGATCGAAACCAGCCTGCCGAGTGCCGTCTTGGCGGCGCGCAGTTCCTCGCCGAGAAGGCGGATCAGTTCGCCGCGCTTCGGAGCCGGAACCAGCCGCCATTCGAGGAAGGCCGCATGGGCTGCGTCGATCGCTTTTGCGGCGCCTGCGGCGGTTTCTTCCGGCAGTTTGCCGATCTCTTTACCTGTGATGGGCGAACCGACGGCGAGCGTGCCGCCGGTATAACTTTCGGCCTTTACGCCGAGATCGCCCAGAATGTTTTTCACTTCAGCGGCGAGATCGAGAGTGGCGAGCGTCATGTCAGTCTCCGGATGTGTAATTTTCGTCAATCTACAAGTCGGTGGCGGTTTCGCAATCAGAACCGCTCGCCGGTGAAATGGGCGACCTGTGCGCCCGTTTCGTAATAGGCTTCCTTGATGGCGCGGAAGGCCGGTTCCTGCGGGTCCGAAAGCGGCAGCGGCAGATCGATCTCGGAGACCTCCCCGAGGATATGTTTTGCAAGCAGCTTGCCGAACGTCGTGCCGGGCGCAATGCCCCGGCCGTTATAGCCCGAAAAACCGATCGTGTTGCGGCCGAATTTGTGGAGGCGCGGCAAAGCGTTGTCGGTCATGCCGATCTTGCCATACCACTCGGCCTCGAATTCCACCTCGCCGAGCTGCGGGAAGATGCGCTTCAGCGAGCGCCGAGCCCAGCTCTTGTGGATTGCCGTTCCTGTTCCCCGCAAGGCGCCGACCGAACCGAAGACCAGCCGGCCTGCCTGGTCCATGCGGAAGGAAGAGAGGATTTCCTTGGTGTCCCAGCAACCCTCGCGCCCGGCAAGGATGGAGCGGCGAAGGTTGTCGCTGAGCGGCGTGGTGGCGAGGTTGAAATAGGGCAGGTGCACCTGTTCGCGGCGTACCTGTTCCCACGGGCCGGTGCTGTAGGCATCGGTTGCGACGATCACCCAGTCGACAGTAACCTGACCGGAGGCGGTCTTGACGAATTTTCGGCCCTCGACCTCACCGGTGCTGGTGACTGCGCTGCCAGTATGGAGCCTGGCGCCGGCCTTCGCCGCCGCATGGGCAAGACCACGCGCATAGGCGAGTGGCTGCAGCGTGCCGGCGCGCATGTCGAGCAGCGATCCGGAATAAGCCCTGGATCCGACGCGGCGCTCGGTCTCGGCGGCATCGAGCAAAGTCACCGGCGCGCCGCGCTTCTGCCATTGGCGAGCGCGCTCCTCCAGTTCCTTCAGCCCTTCCGGGCCAACGGCGCAATGCAGCGTGCCGTTCTTTTCCAGTTCGCAGGCGATGGCGTGTTTGTCGATCAGCTCACGGACAAGGGCGGGGCCGTTGCCGAGCAGGTCGAGCAGGCGCTCACCGTAAACCGGGCCGAGTTCCTTGGGGAAATCGTCGGGCATCACCCACATGCCGGCATTGATGAGGCCGACATTGCGGCCGGCGCCGCCGAAACCGATCTCCGCTGCCTCCAGCAGCACGACATTGGTCCCTGCTTGCGCAAGATGCAGCGCGGCCGAGAGACCCGTATATCCGCCGCCGACAATCACCACATCGGCAGATATCGCCTCCTCCAGCCGGGTGGTGAGCGGCGGGGCGGGGGCGGTCTTTTCCCAGAGGCCGTGAGAGCGGGGATCGTTCAGCATGATGATTGTCCGGGAGCGTTGATCGCCAACTCTTTACAGGGAGCCTTTATCGATGAATATCGACATGTTCTCAACAGATCATTCGCTGGAGGAATGACATGCTGCCGCCCCGGCGCTTTCTCCCGTCATTCTCGCTGCTCTCCGCCTTCGAGGCTGCTGCCCGCACCGGCAGCGTCACGGCGGCGGCAAACGAGCTTGGCCTCACCCAGAGCGCCGTCAGCCGTCAGATTTCGGCGCTGGAAAGGCAGCTCGGCGTGGCGCTGTTCCTGCGAGAGCGCCAGACGATCCGGCTGACGCTTGCCGGAGACGGCTATGCCCGCGAGGTGCGCGAAGCGCTCAGGCGCATTTCGCATGCATCGCTCAATCTCAGGGCCAATCCCTCCGGCGGCACGCTGAACCTTGCCATCCTGCCGTTTTTCGGCACGCGCTGGCTGACGCCGCGGATCGGGCGTTTTCTTGATGCGCATCCGGGCATGGTCGTGAACCTGATCACGCGGCTCGAACCGTTCGATTTCCGATTCGATACGCTGGATGCCGCCATTCATTTCGGTGCGGCCCGCTGGCCGGGTGCGGCGCTTACCTTCCTAATGGATGAGGAAGTGCTGCCCGCATGCAGTCCGGAGTTCAAGACGCGGCACAATCTTCAAACTCCGGCCGACGTGCTGCAGGCGCCGCTTCTGCATCTCAATACGCGGCCGGACGCCTGGGAATTGTGGTTTTCGAAGAACCGCATCACGTTCGATGCCTTGCATGGTATGCTGTTCGACCAGTTCATCACCATGGTGGAGGCGGCAACCGCCGGCCTCGGTGCCGCGCTGCTGCCGCGGTTCCTGATCGGCCGGGAACTCGAGCAGGGCCTGCTGGTGCCGGCCGTGGACGCCGAGAGGATGGAGACCGGCCAATATCATCTTGCCTATCCGCCCGATCGAGCGACCTACCCGCCGCTTGCCGCCTTCCGGGACTGGATCACCGACGAAATTCATCGCGACGGGAATCGCCAGGATATGCTTGCGAACGGCGGTCGTATCGGCCAATAGTCGGACATGTCCATCATGATCGCGAAGGCGATCCGACCGACGGGAAGACGTCCATGAAACCTATTTTCGTCCAGCTCCGCTGCAAGCCCGGCAAGACCTACGAGGTCGCCGACGCCATCTACAAGACCGAGCTCGCCTCCGAACTCTATTCGACCAGCGGTGACTGGGATCTGCTGTTGAAAGTCTACATCAAGGACAACGACGAGATCGGCCGCTTCGTGAACGAGAAGATCGCGTCCATCCCGGGCATCGAACGTTCGCTGACGACGATGACCTTCACTGCGTTCTGAGCGCAATAAAAAAGCCGCCACATGGGCGGCTTTTGGAATTGAATTTAAAAAATATCAGACATGCGCCGCCGAGGCGCTGTTGCGCGAGCGAACCAGCTCGCGGATAGCAAGACGCACCTCGTCGGCAGAGCCGAAACGCTGTTCGTCCAGATCGATGACATGGAATTTCACGGCGATGAACTTCAGCCGATCCGCGTCAGGAATGACAATACCGACGGGCTCGCCGCCGAATTCGATTACTTGCTTCTGCATGGCAGACTCCCGCTATGACTGCTTGTGACGCAGCTCTGGCGAATGAAAATTTTCAGGAACGTTTGAACTGAAGCGTTACATTCGACAGCACGGAAGGGAGCGGCGATCCGTGCCATTCATTTTGAACGCGGCCTCACCAAAGGCGGCGACGCGGACGAATTTAAACATGTCACTCTCCCTTCATGGTGTTGCGCGAAAATCAGCCAGACTCAGCAGGCCGAACGGAAATCATCTGTAGGCGAATCCCACAAAATGATCAACGAAAATCAGTCTACCTAGAATTTTTTTCCGACTGATGACAGGAAGAAGGCCGAATTGTGAAATTTCATTCGCGATTCTTGGCCGCCGCCCGTCAGCCCAGAGATAGGTGGCTTTTCCACCCAAGCAAGGATCGACGGCGGAAAATTTCCGGCAAGGACCGGATCGGCCAGCTCAAATTTCCGAGAGCAGGGTCTCGATCCGATCTACCAGCCCGTCCGCGCTTTGGCGGCTGAAGCACAGCGGCGGGCGCAGGACGAGGCGTCTGGGAGCGCCGATATCCGCGACAATGCCGGGTCGCAGCCGTTCGCCGAGGTCCGCCGCTTCGTCGGTGAGATCGATGACGAGCAGCAGCCCGCTCCCCGATACGGCGGAGATCGCGGGAAAACGTTCGGCCAAGCTTTCGAGCCGTGTCTTCAGATGGCTGCCGATCTCGCGCGTGTTTTCGCGCATTTGTTCCTCCCGGATGACGTCGAGCGCCGCGATCGCGGAGGCTGCCCTGACGGGGCAGATCGCCGGCGGATGCTGGTCCGAGTGGAGGTTTGCGGCGATCTCGGGCCGTGTCACGAGAAACGACGGAGCGCCGCTGTCCGGCCCGTCCACAAACATGATGTCCGGCGCGAGCCCGCGGTGCGAAAAACCCCAGGTGTGGTGTCCGAGGCGGCCATAACCGGTTCCGGTTTCGTCGACGATCAGCAGGCCGGCCTTCTGACGAAGTTCCGTCAGGGGCTCGTCCAGGTTCTCGGGCTCGCCATAACCCTGCGCCAGCACTGCAGCGACATCGTCGAGATCGTGGATCATGTCGGTTGCCGTTCCAACGGATGGAACGGCGAAGAAGTCCGGATCCCGCCGGTCTATCCGCAGCCCCGGCAGCCCGATGATGCCACGCTTGTTGGTATGGCTGCGGGCAAGCCTGAAGGCGAGATCCAGCGCTTCCACGCGGCCAGAGACAAAAAAGACACGGCTCAGCCCTTCTGGCGCAAGCTCGGTCAGTTGCGCGCGCAGAGCCTCCTCCGCCTCAGACGGGCGGCCTGCGGCGCGGTTGAGGAGGATGGTCTGGCGGTAGGTCGCGGCAGCAAGGCGCGGATGTCCGTAGCCGATCAGGGGCGCCTGGCCGCTAAGATCGAGCGCGCTGCGGCCCGTTGCATCGAAGAGGTATTCCCTCCAGCCGCGGACGGGCTGGTCGGGATATCTCGGAGCCGGGGTATTCGCGTCGATACCGAGCAGCGCCGACGGCGAAGGGCACAATCTCGACCATGTGCCCACTTCGGTCGGCTTGCAGAAGAGCGGCGGCACCAGATCCGGATCGAGGCAGAACCTGAGGCGCAGGCCGCCGACGGAATTTTCGGTCCCCGCGATGACACCAAGCGGGTCACCCGCTGCGAGCTCTGTCTCGTCGGCCAGCGCGCATTCGAGGCCTTCGACATGCAGGGTGAGGTCGCGGCCGACAAGGACGAGGCGGGGTCCGGCGGTTTTCAGCGTACCCGCAAAGGGCGCCACCGCCGGCGTCCCGGCGGGTATGCAGGCATCGATGTGAAGCGCGAAACTTTCCGGTTCCTGCTGCGGGTCGGTGCTGCTTTTCGAAAGCCGGTATTCGCCGTAGCGGGTGCTGGCGCGGCCGGTTTCCCGGGCAATATGGGCAAGCAGCTTCCAGTCGTTGTCGGTGTCCGTCCAGTTTCCGCCGTAAAGAAGCGGACTGGTGACGCTCAAGTCCACCAGCCGGAAAGCGTCCGGGTCGATATCGGGCAGGAGGCGGCCGATCTCCGGCAGCGGTTTTTCCATGCCCGTCGCGTCAAGGATGGCCGCAAGCACCTGTGCCGGTGCAACGGTCGTTGCAGCGTTCAGTACGGCGCGGCGTTTCTCCGTATCTTCCCTGGCTTGCGGGTCGTCAGGTGATTCGGTCTGACGGCTTTCGGCTTCGGCGGCGAGAATGCCGGTGCGGGCGACGACCAGCGGCCACAGCGCTTCGAGTTCGTTCAAGGTGAACGGGTAGATGCCGTGATAGGCTCGGATCGCCGGCAGCAGCGCGAAAGGATCGCCGTCGCGGTCGGCGAGCAGATAGGCGCAGGTATTGGCGAAACCGGCGACCAGCCAGCCGTTGGAAATGCCGGTGAAGTCCGTCACGCCGGTCGGCAGCCATGCGCCGTCCGTATCCTCGCCGACGACTGTTTCGCCGTTGATATTCTGGTGCGCCGCCGCGATCCTCAGGCTGGGGCCGAGCGGCTGGATGCGCCGGAGCGCCGTCACCATCGCCTTGGCGATCACGTCGCGGATTTCCTGGTCGGCGACGGCGGACAGAAGCGTGACCGTCTGCGGGCCGGCCTTGCGCAGGTCCCCTTCCGGCTCGCGATGCAGGACCGGATGTTCGAAATCCAGCAGGCTTTTTGCAAGTGCTGCGGAGATCGCCCCGAAGGCCGCCACGGCCTGGTCCGGCAGCTTCTCGCCACTCGGCGGGGCCGTACCGTCGAGAAAGGTGAGGAGCCGGATACGCCGGTCTTCGCCGCCGAGCGGCAGGACGAGCGTGTCGCCGCCATCCCTGGTCACCACCGGCTCGGGGACCCGCGGCCCGTCCGGGCTGCGCAGGATATGGCGCATCAGCGCGTGTTCAGCCTCGATCTCCTCGACAGGTCCTTCGGCGGGCGCCACCTTGAGCAGGTAGCGCATGTGGCCGTTGTCGATCAGGAAATAAGGGTTTTGCCTGCCCTCGATCGGGAAGATCTGCCCGGAAAGCCCGTAATGGTCGCGTAAAACGTCCTCGATCGCTTCGATCGGGAGGTCATTTATAGGAGGCTCGATGAGTTCTGGCAGGACGTCGGACATGAACCTCTCCGGAAGGGCGCTTCCGAAGAGGATAGAGCGTTAAAAGCCTGCGTCCATAGGCCTTTCTACCGACTTTGGACGAGCCTCACCCCATGCGCTCCGAAGCGTAGGAGCCGGGGCTCGGCGGGAAGACGACAGTGCGGTTGCCGTTGATGAAGGTGCGGTGATGGATATGGGCGTGGATGGCGCGCGCCAGGACCTGGCTTTCGACGTCGCGGCCGAGCGAAACATAGTCATCGGCAGACTGCGCATGGGTGATCCGCACCGTATCCTGCTCGAGGATCGGGCCTTCGTCGAGATCGGCGGTGACGTAATGGGCCGTCGCGCCGATCAGCTTCACGCCGCGGGTATAGGCCTGCTTGTAGGGGTTGGCGCCCTTGAACGACGGCAGGAAGGAGTGATGGATGTTGATGATCTTGCCGGACATCTTCTTGCAGAGACTGTCGGACAGGACCTGCATGTAGCGGGCCAGCACGATGAGTTCGGTGCCGCTCTGCTCGACCAGATCGAGAAGCTGGGCTTCGGCTTGCGGCTTGTTTTCCTTCGTCACCTTGATGTGGTGGAAAGGAATGTCGTTGTTGACCACGAGCTTCTGGTAGTCGAAATGGTTGGAGACGACGCCGACGATGTTGATCGGCAGGGCGCCGATCTTCCAGCGGTAGAGCAGGTCGTTCAGGCAATGGCCGAAACGCGACACCATCAGCAGCACCTTCATGCGCTCTTCGGTGTCGAAGATCTCCCATTCCATCTCGAACCGTTCGGCGATCGGCTTGAAGCCTTCGAGCAGTGCCGGACGTTCGGCGCCTTCTTCGGAGAGGAAGCTGACGCGCATGAAGAACTTGCCCGTGTCGAGGTCATCGAACTGCGAGCTGTCGATGATGTTGCAACCCTTTTCGGCCAGAAAGCCGGAAATCGCGGCGACAATGCCGCGCGTCGTCTTGCAGGATACGGTCAGGACATAGTTGTTCATGCAAATTCTCCCTCCTCTGCCATCGGTCGGCCACTCCGTGTATACATAAAATTGGTGTCGGACAATATCCAGCCTCATGCAGGCAGGGAAATGCCCAGAGAGGCCCAGATTTGGTTGTGGAATGTGTACAGTCCGTCTTGTTTGTCTGTCCAGATGAGCTTCTTACCTGCCGACCTTAAAGCCGGCCACCCAAAATTCCGTTCCCTTTGCGGCGTCGGCGCGCGCATCACCGCCGCGGGAGCGCTTCGGGCAACGATTCGCATTTGCTAAAGGTTATGGTGGCAGGTTGCGGCTTCGCACTGGAGGAAGACTTGAAGCAGAGGTCTCGAAAAGTCGACTGCGGCGTCTCGCGTTTGCTGGGCGTTCTGGTGTCCCTGGCGGTAGCGGCCGGAGCGGCCGAGGCAAAGACCGCCTGTCTGCGCGGCGTCAACCTGGCCGGCGCCGAGTTCGGCAGTCTCGGGGACGAATACGGCAAGGGCTATATCTATCCCACCAAGGAAACGATCGATTATTTCGCCGGCAGGGGCTTCAACACGGTGCGCCTGCCGTTTCTCTGGGAAAGGCTCCAGCCGCAGCTCTACAAGGGGCTCGATTCCGCCGAGCTCGAGCGGCTGCTCGAGACGGTCCGGCTGATCCGCGCCGGCGGCATGGCGGTCATTCTCGATCCGCATAATTACGGGCGGTTTCGCGGCCAGCCGATAGGCTCCGAAACTGTGCCGCAGAGCGCATTCGCGGATTTCTGGCGTCGGCTCGCCGCAGCCGCAGCCGGCATCGACGGGATCGCCTTCGGCCTGATGAACGAACCCTACGGCATTTCGGCCGAAGACTGGCTTTCCGCCGCCAACAGCGCGATCGGCGCGATCCGCCAGACGGGAGCCGCCAATCTCGTGCTCGTACCGGGCACCGCCTGGACGGGTGCCCACAGCTGGCCTGCCGGGGATTACGGCACCCCGAATGCGGCGGCCATGCTCGCGATTTCCGATCCGCAGGACAACTACGCCTATGAGGTCCATCAATACCTGGACACGGATTTCTCCGGGAAAAACACCGAGTGCTCACGGGCAGCCGACGCCGTGAAGGCGATCGGCGACATGGCCGGCTGGCTTCGGGAGCACGGGCAGCGCGGATACCTGGGGGAACTCGCAGTCCCTGCCACTCCGGACTGCCTGCCGGCACTTGCCGAGATGGTCCGAACGGTCGAACAGGGCGCCGATGTCTGGCTCGGTTGGTCCTATTGGGCGGGCGGCGAATGGTGGCCGGAAAACGAACCGCTCAACATCCAGCCGACCCAAAGCGGCGACCGGCCGCAGATGCAGGTTCTCTCCCGCGTCTTTTCGGAACAATCCGGCTGCGATCGGTAAAATTGCACCAGATAGTTTAAGCGCCTGGAAGCAAGGACGGACGTATTGCTGGTGCAGTGATCAAAAAACCTGCCGGCACGACCATGATGGACGCTCGACATAAATCCCCGACCGCCGGGGAAACCTCGCCCTTGCCTCAACGCTCGGCTTCGCAACCGCTGACGTTCGGCGGCACTGTCGGGCTTTTCACGCCATCGTCCGCGGGAACCGCGCCGTCCGGCGTGGCGGTGCTGTTTGCCAGCCCCTGGGGACTGGAGGAAATGTGCACGCGCAAGTTCTGGCGCATCATTTCGGAAAGGCTTGCCGATCGCGGCATTGCCAGCCTGCGGTTCGATTATCCGGGTACCGGCGATGCGCTTGACGACCTCGATTTCGAGGGCGGGCTTTCCGTCTGGTCCGACAGCCTCGTTTCCGCTGCCACGCATCTCAAGGCGCTTTCCGGCTGCGATCGGATCGTCCTCGTTTCGCAAGGCCTGGGGGCCGTGGTCGCGACCAAGGCCGCCGACAGGCTCGACGATCTGGCCGGCATCGCCTATATGGCGCCGGTCGTTTCCGGTCGCCTGCATATTCGCGAGCTTGCGGTCTGGTCCAGGGTGGTGGATGAAAATCTGGGCCTTGCCGACGAGCAGCGCGACAAGACCGGCGTGTCCATCGCCTCCCTCACCATGCCCGGCCAGATCGCCGACGAGGTTCGGAAGGTCAATCTGCTGATGATCGATCGGCCGGCCGCGCCGCGCGTTCTGGTGGTCGGACGGGCCGACCGGCCGGCCGACACGCAATTCGCCGCGCGGCTCCGGGCGCTCGGGGCGGATGTAACCGAGCAGGCTTTCGAAGGTTACGACCAGCTGGTCTCCAATCCGGCGATTGCGAGACTTCCGCTCCCGGTGGCGGACAAGCTGGCGGACTGGATCGTTGCGTTACCCGGTGAGGCACCCTCCGCGGTACACCGCCCGCCGGTGCAGGCGGAGCCGCTCGTCGGTGACGGTTTCACGGAAACCCCGGTTCGTTTCGGCCTCGACGATCGGCTGTTCGGGGTCCTCTGCGAGCCGAATCACGGCCGCGCGGGCGCCACGGTGCTTTTCCTGACATCGGCCTATGACAGGCATGCCGGCTGGGGCCGCACGACGGTGGCGCTGGCCCGGTCGCTGGCCCGCTCCGGCATTCCTTCGCTGCGTTTCGATACGGCCAATGCGGGAGATAGCCCGCCGGTGCCGGGTCGGCCGGAGCAGGTCCTTTATCATTCCACCCAAAATGCCGATGTATCGGAGGCGATCGACTTTCTCCAAAGCCGTCGCCTGACGCCGGTCGTGACCGCAGGCCGCTGCAGCGGTGCCTATCTCGGCTTCCAGGCCTCGGTCGCCGAACCTCGCATCGCCGGCAATGTATCCGTCAATCCCGCCGTGTTTCGCTGGTCGCCTGGCCGTTCGGTCGAGGATGCGATCGTCAACGGCACGCGCAGCCTGCAGGACTATCGCAGGCGGGCCCTGCGAGCCGAAACGTTCAAGCGCATCATCCGAGGTGAGGTCGATACCATTGTCGCGGCCCGCAATATCGCGAAGGGTCTCGGCAACCGAGCCAAGCACAAGATCCTGCATGCCTTTCGTGGTTTCCTGCCGGAGGGCCGGGCGATCTACGGCACTTTCCGCACCCTCCACCAGCGCGGCACCTCCATTTCGCTGATCTATAGCGAAAATGATCTCGGCCTCGAACAATACGACTTCTATTTCGGCCATGACGGGTCCGGATTGAGCCGTTTCCCCAATGTATTGGCGGAGATCATTCCGGATGCCGACCACAATCTGACGCCGGAGCATGCCCGGGCTGCCTATCTCAAGGCTCTCAGGCAAATGGCTTTCCGTTTTCCGCTGGAAGAGCTCGCCTATTCAAAAACGCAGGATTCGATCGCCGCCGAGTGAACGGATCGTGCCGCCGGGCCTGCCGGCGGCCTCCGGGAGTGCGGCAAGGCGGATGCGCCTGATTGCCCCCGGCGCCAGGTGAAAGCCATTGTCCGAGGGACGATAACCGGCGCATTCGATGCTGACCGATTGCGCAAAGATGTCCGTCGAAAGCTCCAGCCAGAACTCTCCGTCGCCCTCTGCAACCGAAACCGCAATCTCGGCATCATGGAAAGCGCGGACGCGTCCGAGCGGGAAATGGAAAGCCTCCGCGACAATCTCCCCCGTTTGCGCATGTTTCAGCCGCGCAACCGTCACGTCGTGAGAGGGCGGGCCGAAACGGTAGGCGTAATTGGTGTCGAAGAAGGCGCCGAACAGATCGGTCGAGGCGATGCTTTCGCTGCTGCGAGAAACAAGCGTCAGGTCTCGGCGGCCGGATACAACGGGCATCTTGCCGTCCCGCAGGCAGGCCAATTCCAGAACGACCGGCAGGTCGGCGGGCGTTTCGTTGATGAGATGGACATCCAGCCCATTGGTGCCCTCGTCGGCAAATATGGCCTGGACCGGCCGGAAGGCCCGCTTCAGCGCGAACCAGGCAGGTTTCGGCCTGCGGTCGACGCCGACCACGCCCCAGCCGGGACCGTGCATGACATCCTGGAAGGTAAAGGCCAGCGCGCCGTTGCAGGTCGATCCGGGCCGGCGCCATTCGGCGAAAGCGATTTCCATCACCTCCCCGGTCACGGCGCGGGAGAGGGCGATATATCGTTCCGGCTGCTGCGCACGCAACGTCCGCGGATCGGCATCGTAAAGGATGCCGAGGTAATGATCGCGAACGTCCTCGAAATCCCAGTCCACCCCGGCATCACGGGGGATTCCGGACTTGCCGCCGGCCAGCGTTTCCGAGTCGGAGAGGTTTGAAAATGCCAGGCATTCGGCTGCGAAACGGATGTTTGCCCGCCGCGCATCCTCGAGCGGCCGCTTGTAGGCGCCGACACCGTAATAATGGGCGACGCCGGCATTCGGGTAGAAAGGCAAGGCGCCGCCGGAGGGCGAATTCGCCACATAGGGCAGGTCCGGCCGGCAATCGGCTGCCAAGGCAGGAAGGATCTCCTCGCAGAGCAGACCTTTCCAGATCCGTTCCGGCAGGCCCAGCATGGCGCCTTGCTGATAGATTTCGCTGCCGCCGCAAAGGACCGCAAGCGACGGCGAGGCCTGCGTCGCCGCCAGGAACTGCCCGACTTCCGTTTTCACGTGAATCACGAAATCCGGATCGCCGGCAGGATAGTCGAAATTGGCGAACATCAGATCCTGCCAGACCAGCAGGCCGAGTTCGTCGCACAGCGCGAAGAAATCCGGGCTTTCATAGGTGGCGATGCCCGGAATGCGAATCATGTTCATGCCCGCGTCTTTGGCGAGCCTGAGCCAGGGCTCATAGCCGGCGCGATCGCCCGGCAGACCGACGATATCGGCGGAGGTCCAGACGGCGCCGCGGCAGAATATCTTCTCGCCGTTGACGATGACGGCGAAATCGTCGCCGTCCGTGCCACGATCTATCCGGATGTTGCGGAAGCCGGTGCGGGCGAGGGGAAAATCTTTGCCGTCGATCCGGAGCGCCACGTCGTAGAGGGCCAGTTCGCCATGGGTATGCGGCCACCAGGGTTTGACGCCGGGAAGGTGCAGCTCGGCGGAGTATTTTCCTTCGTCGTAGGTGAACGCAGCTTCGTGACCGGCGCAGATGAGGTGGAGGTTGTGACTAAGCTCGTCATCGGCAAAGCTCACCTTCAGGAGACCTTCACCATCTTCGCCGAGTGCGGCTGAGAAGCTGAAATCCCTTCTCTCCGCAGCGATGTAAGGGAAGACGGCGCCCCATCCGATCTCCCCCGCAAGGGGGGAGAAGGAGCCGGCGCCGCCAATCAGAAAAACCGGCCGCCATGGCCCCGCGGCATGGACCTCCGGGCTCCAGCCTGGCATGAAGCCGAGCGCCGTGGTGCGGACAAATCTCAAGCCCTGGTTGTTCATCAGCCGCGGCCGCCAGCGGGCACGGGAGCCTGTCCTTTCCAGATGCGGCTTCAGCGCGCGGAAGCAGATCGATAATGTTTCCGTGCCCGTCAGTTCCACCGCGACATCGTGGCTTTCGAACATGCTTGTCGAGGACAGGATCAGCGTCTCGCCGAGAAACACATCGGCGACAGTCGCAAGCCCGGCAAACCGCAGGATCGCCGGCCCGGGCGCTTCACCGGCAAGCCGGCAGCGATACCAGACATCCCTGTCGATCAGCGGCTCGGGATTGTTGCGGTCGAAGCGGCCTGTGGCTTCCAGGGCGGCGGCGACCGTGCCGGGCACCATGGCCGGGAGGTATTCCAGGTCCGGAGGAAGATCGGACGGCAGGGAGCAGGCGCCAGGCTCGGTCAACGCCAGAGACCAGCCCTCGGCAAGAAGGCTGGTCTCTGATCCGATCGGGATAAGAAGGCTCACGCGGCCTCGCGGGCGTGGCTCAGCGTCGATGCCAGGTCCCCCATCAGCAGGTCCCAGGCGTCGGCGGCCGGATCGAGCGCTGTTGCCAGCGGCTCGAACTTCTTGCGGGTAAGGGCGCGGGCAAGCTGGAACTGGGTGGATTTCGCCACTTCCGAGATCCTCAGCGCCTGCTGTTCAGGCTGGGCGAACGCCTTGTGGTTCAGCCAGGCGAGATGGCTCGCCAGCAGCTCGAAATTGGCGCCGATCTGCCGGAGCGTGTTGAACGCGTATTTGTGAAAGAAGCCGAAATCCCTCTCGGCGATCCGCTCCACCTGCGCCGGGAAGATCTTCCCGAACGCTCGGATCGGATTCTCTTCCGGCCGCCGGGGAAAATGGTGCCTGAGCAGCTTCCAGGCGGTTTCGCGAATTTCCCTCGCGTCCGGATAGGCGGCGGGGAACTTGGCGAACTCGGTATAGGGCAGGAAGGGCAGCGCCTCGGGGCCGGCGTTCAACTGGAACAGGCCATCGAAATCGTCGCCGGAAAGGGTGAAGAAGCCGCCATTGTGGAAATAGTCGAGCTCGCGGCGTTCGAGGTCCAGCCGGTTGATCGCGACCGTCGTCTTGCCGTGTTCCTGGCGATAGGCGACGCCGCGCGTATCGGGCAGATAAAAGCTGTCGAGTTCGAGCAGCGTCAGTCGGCCGCGACGGATCTGCTCCGTAACATGCCATTCCGGCCGGTCGAAGATCGCCAATTCGGTCACGCGGATGCCGAACAGGGTCTCGAGGTCTTCGAGCGGCACCTTGAAGAAGGTGAACTGGTCGCCTTCGAAATCCTGGGTCAGGGTGAAGCCGAGCATGGCTTCCGGCGGCAGACCCTGTGCCGAAAGCACCTCTATCCACAGATCGACGTAACAATTCGTCTCCGGCCACATGCGCTCGGCCGAATGCAGCGCATGCGTCCTGTAGTTCGCCGGATCGAGCGCCGGAAATACCGCCGTCATTGGATCAGCCCCAGAGCGTGGCGCGGACGGAGCCCGGCCACTCTTTTACGTCCAGACCGTGGGTGTGGAAGAGCGCAAGCGCGATGCGTTCGAGGCCGAAACCGACGCAGGCCGTGTGAGCGACGCTGCCATCCTCCAGGTTGAGGCCCCATTTCAGGCCGAAACTGTCCTGATGATAGTTAAAGCTCATGCAGGCGGTGGGCTTGGCGACAGAGGTGATCGGGATCAGCAGTTCGAATTTCAGGTTCTGGTCGCGCTGGTTGTTGACCAGCATCTTGCCGGCGCGGCCGAAGAACGGGTCGTTGGCGATGTCGATCTCCACCTCGAGGCCGAGCGACTTCATCATCTCGACCCCGCGATCCATCCACAGCTGGCGGAAGTCGGTGACGTGGCTCTCGGTGCCCATGCAGACATATTCGCGCATGCGGAAAAGTTGCTGGCGGGCCGGATCCTTGGAGGGCTCGTGGCGGAAGCAGTAGCTCTGCAGGTCGAAGAGAGCGCCGCCGGCGGGCAGGCTGCCCCGCCGCGCGACGGTCGGATAGAGCGGATAGCAGGCGGCCGGCGTCAGCACGATGTCGGTCGCTTCCTGGCCCTTGGTCCAGTCCTCCTCGCCGACTTCCATGCATTTCAGCAGGCTCATATGGTCGAGTTCGTTGCCGCAGAACGAATGCACCGTGCCGGCGAGCTGCGGAAAGCTCTTCATATAGCCGCTGGTCTCGAAGAAGGCGCGGTTCATGCCCGGCGGGAAGCGCATCGCCTCGGCACCGTCGCTACCGCCGACTTTGTCGATCAACCGCTCGAAGGCGGCGATGACGTCTTCGAACTGGCCGCTGCGGCCATACAGTCCGTCGACGCCCGTCTCGATCAGCAGGCCTGCATCGAACAGGCGGTCGAGAAATGAAACTTGCATATCCATGGCTTTACCTCATTCTTTTCAATGGTTTACATATGAAATGATCGGGGCGTCAGCCGAGCAGGCTGGTGTCCGGTTTCTGAACGAGCAGCATGGTCGACGTATTGCCGAGGATGCGGTCGTTGGAAATCATCAGCTGGGCGGAATGCGCGTCGCGCAGATGCCGGCCGAGACTGTAGGGCGTGCCGTTCTTGTAGCCCATGATGCCGCAGATGATCATCGCCTGGTTGATGATGGTCAGGATCGTCTCGGAGGAGGCGAGCTTGACGTTGTTCATGGCGATCGAAAACGCCATGGACGACAGCTGGTCGTGATCGGCCTTGGCATCCGCGTAGATCCTGAGGCCGGAGAGGATGCCGGCCTTGAGGAGCTGCAGCAGGTTCGAGGCTTCGGCGAGCCTCAGCGCGCCGGGCGGCTGGGTGCCACCCGCCTTGCGGGCGGCGGCGCGTACGAAAGCCTGGGCGCGCAGTACCGCATCGGCGGCGATCCCGTACCAGACCGCGCTCCAGAGGAGATGCGAGGTGGCGAGCATCGATTGCGCCGCGATCTCGGCGAACGGCTTCGGAAAGATCTGGACGGACGGCGCCTCGCCCCTGAAGAGGAAACCGTCGGAGCAGGTGCCGCGCATGCCGAGCGTATCCCAGTCGACGGTCTTCTGCAGGGTATACTGGCCTTGCTTGAAGACGGTCATGACCTGGTCGGTCGGTGCGGCCTTCTCGTTGGAGCGAGAGGTGACCATGATCGCATCGGCGTGGGCGCCGTAGGAAATCACCGTCGCATCCTTGGTCAGCCGGCAGGTGTCGCCGTCGACCTCGATCGCGCAGATCGAGTTGCGCATGTTGCCGCCGATGCCGCCCTCGGTCGTCGCGGAGGCGACGAGAAGCTGGCGGCCGGCAAGCTCGCGCATGAAGTCCCTATGCCATTCGCTGTCGCCGCCGTGCTCGACGAGGCTCGAAACCTTGATCTGGTGCATGGCGAAAACCATGGCGCTCGCGGCGCAGGCCTGTCCCAGGATGGAGCAGACCTCGGCGATCTCGGCGATCGAAGCGCCCTCGCCGCCGAACGCGGCCGGGATCTGGATGCCGATCAGGCGCTCGGCCCTCATGGCATCGACCGCCTCGCGCGGGAAGCGGCCGTCATGATCGACGCGGTCGGCAAATTCGGCCGCTACGGTTGCCACGCGGTGAGCGCGGGCGCTCAGGCTCATGTCGGCGGCAAAGGCGGGGAGGCTCATCTCAAGCGGCCTCGCGCGCTTTCAGGATATGCGAAACCGTCTGCTCGATCGCGGCTATGCTGGCGAAGGACTTGCGGTTCAAAAGGCTGTCGGGAAACTCGATGTCGAAGGCCTCTTCCAGGCCCAGCATCAGTTGTACGGATGCAAATGAGGAGAGGCCGGCCGCATAAAGATCGGCGCCGTCTTCCAGCTCGGTCACCGCGACCGGAAGGCCGCCTACCCGTGTGAGCAATTCGCGAATGGTCTCGTTCATCTCGACGTCTCCGGATCGTTCGAATTCTGCGTTCATCGCTGGGGACGTTATTACGCAGGAAAGCCTAAGATTCCGGCAATAAACGTCGTGAAGTTAGGGCTGCGGGATTCCGTAAAATCCGATCGATCGCCATCGGCATGGGCCGGCTTGACATCAACGGCCCGCGGGTTTCTGATGGCGTCATTCACCAGGGGGGTCCCGTCAAGGGGCTGAGATACTGCTGGTCGGACCGGCTTTGGCCGGCCGAGGCGCAGTGACCCGTTGAACCTGATCCAGTTCATACTGGCGTAGGGACGGTGCGGGCGCTGCGGCAGCGAGGACGGGAAACCGTCCTTCGGATTCCGAGGTGTTTTTCCATCATTCCAACACTGGAACTGGGTCTCCAAACGTCAAACCTTGGAGCCTCGAGCCATGAATATCGCAACCACCAAGCTCACCCCGGTCGTCACCACCGGCCCGCTTCCCGCTTCCACGAAGGTCCTGAAAGCAGGAACGATCCATCCGGACATCCGCGTGCCGATGCGGCAGATCGCGTTGCATCCGACCTCCGGCGAACCGCCGGTCACCGTCTACGATTCCTCCGGTCCCTATACCGCCGACGGCGCCGCGATCAGCATCGATGCCGGCCTGGCTCGCCTGCGCGAAAGCTGGATTGTCGCCCGCGGCGATGTCGAGGCCTATGAGGGCCGCATCGTCAGGCCGGAGGACAACGGCTTCGTGTCCGGCAGCCACCTGACGCCGGAATTCCCGGTCCGCAACCAGCCTTTCAAGGCGAAGGCGGGCAGGGCCGTCACCCAGCTCGCCTATGCGCGGGCCGGCATCATCACGCCGGAGATGGAATTCGTCGCCATCCGCGAGAATCTCGGCCGGCAGGCGGCCAGCGAGCCGCCCGTCCGCGACGGAGAAAGTTTCGGCGCCCATGTGCCGGACTTCGTGACGCCCGAGTTCGTTCGGCGCGAAGTCGCCGAAGGCCGGGCGATCATTCCCGCCAACATCAACCATCCCGAATCCGAACCGATGATCATCGGCCGCAACTTCCTGGTGAAGATCAATGCCAATATCGGCAATTCGGCCGTCACCTCGTCGATGGCCGAGGAAGTCGAGAAGATGGTCTGGGCGATCCGCTGGGGCGCCGATACGGTCATGGACCTGTCGACCGGCCGCAACATCCACAATATCCGCGACTGGATCATCCGCAATTCGCCCGTGCCGATCGGCACCGTGCCGCTCTACCAGGCGCTCGAAAAGGTGAACGGCATTGCCGAAGACCTGACCTGGGAGGTCTATCGCGACACGCTGATCGAGCAGGCCGAGCAGGGCGTCGACTACTTCACCATCCATGCGGGCGTGCGGCTCGCCTATATCCCGCTCACGGTCAACCGCGTCACCGGCATCGTTTCCCGCGGCGGCTCGATCATGGCCAAGTGGTGTCTGCACCACCACAAGGAGAGTTTTCTCTACGAGCATTTCGAGGAGATCTGCGACATCGCCCAGGCCTACGACGTGTCGTTCTCGCTCGGCGACGGTCTTCGCCCGGGTTCGATCGCCGACGCCAACGATGCGGCCCAGTTCGCGGAACTGGAGACCCTCGGGGAGCTGACGAAGATCGCCTGGGCGAAGGATTGCCAGGTGATGATCGAAGGCCCCGGCCATGTGCCGATGCACAAGATCAAGGCCAACATGGACAAGCAGCTCGCGGTCTGCGGCGAGGCGCCGTTCTATACGCTCGGGCCGCTGACCACCGATATCGCGCCGGGCTACGACCACATCACGTCGGGGATCGGGGCTGCGATGATCGGCTGGTTCGGCACCGCCATGCTCTGCTACGTGACGCCCAAGGAACATCTCGGCCTGCCGGATCGCAACGACGTCAAGGTGGGGGTCATCACCTACAAGATCGCGGCGCATGCCGCCGATCTCGCCAAAGGCCATCCGGCGGCGCAGGTGCGCGACGACGCGCTGTCGCGCGCCCGCTTCGAGTTCCGCTGGGAGGACCAGTTCAACCTCTCGCTCGATCCGGAAACGGCGCGCTCGATGCATGACGAGACGTTGCCCAAGGAGGCGCACAAGGTGGCGCATTTCTGCTCCATGTGCGGCCCGAAATTCTGCTCGATGCGGATTTCCCACGACATCCGCGCCGAAGCGCAGAAGGAGGGGCTGGAAGCCATGGCCGCCAAATACCGCGACGGCGGCGATCTTTACATGCCGGTCGAGAAGGGGTGAGCTGATCCTGCGCCCTTCGATGACGAGGCGAGTTCAGCCCGCTGCCTTGCAGCCCAGCCAATCTCCCCTCAAGAGCAGGGCGATCCCATGAAGGCATGGGGCGGCGCGTGGAGCCCCTCCCCCTTGCGGGGAGGGGTTGGGGAGGGGACTTCATCCAGCATCAAAACCCCTCCCGCCTGCCGGCCACCCTCCCCACAAGGGGGAGGGTTAAGAATGCCGCGCTGCCGCACATTCCATATGTGATGGCTCTGACCTGGTGGGAGATGCCCGGCAGGCAGAGGAGGCTTACGCGGCACGCCAAATTTTTCCGGTTTTAGTTTCCCCGCCCTTCTGCGCTATGCCTACAATCCCCCCGCTTCCGTCGCCGGAGTGTTTCGCGAGACGTTCGCGGGCAGGCGGGGGCCGGCGCCCTGGTTGGACCTGTAACGTGCAGGAAAGGTCAGGGAGGTGAAAGCCATGGAGGGTGCGCTGAAAGGCAAGCCTTCCTATCAAGCCTCCCCCTGGCCACCGGGCCGGGTTCGGTTGAGCCGTGCAAGTGGCAGGATTTCCCGAAAGGAGATCGCGAACGAAGCCACGCAGTGGGGCGAGGTGATCACCTGTAGGGGCCGGAAGCCCCGAAAAGACGCCGAAGGCCACGCGAATGCGGAGCCACCATTAAAAAATCAATCGAGGTTCCGCATTCGTGTGGGCTCTCCAAACAGGCCAAGCCACGGGCGCACTTCGCCGCGTGAACAAGAACCCGTGTCATTTCGGAGGATACGCATGCTCCCCGCCGCGGAAATCGCTGACGGAATAACATCCGCCTTCGCCGCGCACGGCGCTTTCGCCGATCACCGCCTTGCCGTGGCCGCCGGGGATATCCAGGACATAGGTGGGCTGGCAGAGGCCGGAGATGGTGCCGCGCAGCGCCGAGACGATCTTCTGGCCCTCGGCGATATCCAGCCGGAAGTGGCTCGTACCCGGGGCGAGGTCGGGATGGTGCAGGTAATAGGGCTTGATCCGGGTCTCGACGAAAGCCTTCATCAGGTCGCCAAGCACCGCCGGATCGTCATTGACGCCGCGCAAGAGCACCGTCTGGCTCACCATCGGAAAACCGGTATCGACCAGGCGGGAGCAGGCGGCACGGGCGGCGTCGGTCATTTCGCGCGGATGGTTGGCGTGCAGCGCGATGTAGACCACCTTGCCGCTTTCCTTCAGTGCCGCAATCATTGCCGCGTCGATGCGCTCCGGTTCGACGACGGGCACCCGCGTGTGGAAGCGGACGATCTTTACATGGGGAATCTCTGCAAGGCCGCGCATGATGGCAGCAAGCCTTCTCGGCGAAAGCACCAGCGGATCGCCGCCGGTGAGGATCACTTCCCAAATCTCCGAATGCTCGCGGATATAGGCGAGTGCCGCCGACAGCTCTTCAGGCGCCAGCGTTCCGTCGCCTTGTGGCCCGACCATCTCGCGGCGGAAGCAGAAGCGGCAGTAGACCGGGCAGATATGCACGGCCTTCAGCAGCACCCGGTCCGGATAGCGGTGAACGATGCCCTTGACCGGGCTGTGCGCCTGATCGCCGATCGGGTCGGCACGCTCTTCCGGCGTCGTCAGCAGTTCGGCCGGATCGGGGACGAATTGCCGGGCGATCGGATCCTGCCGGTCTGTGCGGTCGATGAGCGAAACCACGGTCGGTGTCAGGGCGATGGCATAATGATCCGCCACCGCACGAATGGAGGCAAGTTTTTCGGGTTCGATCAGTCCGGCGGATACCAGATCATCGGCGGCCTTCAGTGAACGCGTTGCGGTCATCCAAGCACCTCCGCGACCGGCGCCCACATGACCTGTTCGATATGGGTCGCACCCGTTGCCAGCATGGCGAGCCGGTCGAAGCCGAGTGCGGCGCCGCTTGCGTCGGGCATGATCGAAAGCGCGTCGAGAAAGTCTTCGTCGAGCGGATAACGTTCGCCGTAGATGCGGGATTTCTCGGCCATCTCGTGCTCGAAACGGCGGCGTTGTTCGCCGGCGTCGGTCAGTTCCCCAAAGGCATTGGCAAGCTCGACGCCGCAGGCATAAAGCTCGAAACGTTCGGCGACCCGCGGATCACGGGCGGAAGGGCGGGCAAGCGCTGCTTCGCAAACCGGGTATTCATGGAGGATCGTCGCGCGGTCCTGGCCGAGATGCGGCTCGACCTTCTCGACCAGAACCTTGCTGAAAAGGTCTGCCCAGGTGTCGTCTTCGGCAAAGCGAATATCGGCCTTTTTCAGGCCGGCCGCCAAAAGGTCCCTGTCGGTATCGCCGTTCGTCGCGACGGAGGCGAGCAGGTCGATGCCAGCGAACCGGTCGAAGGCTTCAGCGAGCGTCAGGCGTTCCGGCTCGGCGAAAGGGTCGACTTCCATCCCGCGGAAGGCAAAGCGCCCGGTCCTGGTGGTATCGGCGACCAGTGCCAGCATCTCGGCGCAATCGGCCATCAGCTGTTCGTAGCTTTCGCCGACGCGGTACCATTCCAGCATGGTGAATTCCGGATGGTGCAGCGGCCCGCGTTCCCGGTTGCGATAGACATGCGCGAAGGTGAAGATACGCTTCTCGCCGGCGGCCATCAGCTTCTTGGCGGCGAATTCCGGCGACGTGTGCAGATAGAGCGGCGCCCTGCCGCCATCGATGGCGACCGCTTCGGTTGCGAAGGCATGCAGATGTGTCTCGTTGCCCGGGGAAACCTGGAGCGTCGCCGTATCGACCTCGATGAAATCGCGCTCGGAGAAGAAGTCGCGCAACGCCGTCTGGACCGCGTTGCGGCCCATCAGGAAGGGCCGGCGGTCGGCATGGTTTGCCGGCGTCCACCAGGGCGAGCGGGATATGGCAGGTCGCGACGAGCTCATTTGCGGCTTTCTTCGCCGGTTCTCCCCGGCAAGGCTTCCACTTTGCGCGGTTTTAGAGTAGTTCCGGCCGGAAAACAGACGATCCGTCCTTCGGGCCGGTTATCGCCCGGTCCTCTACGACGCATTTTCGGCAGTTACAAGCCGGTTCGCACCACAAGGAATCCCATGGTCAAGGTCATCGCCTCTTCCGTCCGCAAGGGCAACGTCATCGATGTGGACGGCAAGCTTTATGTCGTTCTCACCGCCGAGAACTTCCACCCCGGCAAGGGCACGCCTGTCACGCAGGTCAATATGCGCCGCATCGTCGACGGCGTGAAGGTGTCCGAGCGCTGGCGGACGACCGAGCAGGTCGAGCGCGCCTTCGTCGAGGACGTCAACCACCAGTTCCTCTATGAAGACGGCGAAGGCTTCCACTTCATGAACCCGGAAAACTACGACCAGGTCGTGGTGGACGTGGACACGATGGGCGACCAGAAGGCCTATCTTCAGGAAGGCATGACCTGCGTTCTGTCCATGCACGAAGGCATCGCGCTGGCTCTTCAGCTGCCGCGCCACGTCACGCTCGAGATCGTCGAGACCGAACCGGTCGTCAAGGGCCAGACTGCTTCCTCGTCCTACAAGCCGGCCATGCTGTCGAACGGCATCCGTACCGCGGTTCCGCCGCATGTCGATGCCGGCACCCGCGTCGTGATCGCCACCGAAGACAATTCCTACGTCGAGCGCGCCAAGAACTGATCGTCGAATCGATCGTCCCCGGCCTTTCCGGGCGTGATAAAAAAACCTCCGAAGCGCTGGCTCCGGAGGTTTTTTATTGTCGGTTATGCTGAGGCCGAGGCTACTTCTTGACGACCACAGACGCGACCTTGGTATCGGTCTTGCCGAAGGCGTAACCGCCGCCGATCGCCACATTGAGCGAGACGTAGTCCTGCGCCATCTGACGCACGGCGGCAGCGAGGTTCGACTGGGCGGTCGAGACCTCACGCTGGGCATCGAGAACGTCGAGCAGCGAGGAGGCGCCGTCACGATAGCTGGCGGTACCGAGCTGGAGGGCTTCTTCGTAGGACTTCACAGTTGCCTGAAGTGCGGAAACCGTGCGGCTGTCGCGAGCGACAGCGGCCAGTGCATTTTCCACTTCCTCGACCGCGTTCAGAACCGCCTGCTTCCAGGCGAGATACTGTCCGCGAGCGCTGGATTCGGCGATCTTGACGTTGCCGCGCAGACGGCCGCCGTCGAAGATCGGCAGGCTCAGCTGCGGACCGAAGGACCAGGTCAGGGCCCGGGTATCCAGGCTGCCGGCAATGGCGTTGTATCTCGGAGAAATGGAGCCTCCGAGCGTAATGGCCGGATAGAGCTGGGCCTCGGCAACGCCGATTTCGGCGACAGCCGATGCGAGGTTGCGTTCCGCCGCACGGATGTCCGGACGGTTGCGGATCAGGTCCGCCGGGATGCCGGCCTTGGTGCTGAAGCGGGCGACCGGCTGGCGGGCGCCCTTCTGCAGTTCAGGAACGAGCGTCGATGCAGGCATGGCGAGAAGCGTGGCGACACGGTGCGCCGCGCCGCGGAAACTCGTCTCCAGGCCCGGAATTTCTGCGATCGTCGAATTGACCAAGCCTTCCGACTGGACGACATCGAGGCGAGACGCCGCGCCGGCATCAAGCTGGAGCTTGGTGAGGCTCAGCGTTTCGCGCCGCGAATCGAGGTTGCGTCGGGCAATCGCGATGCGCTCCTGATAGTAGCGTACGTCGATATAGGCCGCGGCGATCTGAGACAGGAACGAGAGACGTGCGACGTCCTCGCTGGCATAGGCAGCATCGAGGCTTGCGAGCGCACTTTCCTTGGAACGCCTGTAGAGGCCGAAAAGATCGAGGAACCAGGACGCATCGGCAGTGCCCGCCGTCACGGTCGTCCGCGAGAACGAACCGGGGTCGGTACGAGTGCCGGCGGTCGTGCTGGCGGCCGAGAGATCCAGCGACGGGAGAGCGCCCGCGCCGGCGACGGTGACGTTGGCCTGGGCAGACGTGATCCGCTCCATGGCCTGGAGGATATCGAGGTTCTGGCCGATCCCCTGATTTACATAGCCGTTCAGACGGCTGTCATTAAATGCGGTCCACCAGGCAACCTGCGAAACATCGCCGTTGCTGGTCTTGCCGGCTTCGGCAAATTTGCCCGGAAGAGCAATTTCCGGCGCCTTGTGATCTGGACCGACGACGCAGCCCGAAAGCAGCAGCATAGTGAGAGGAGCAACAACACGAATGGATAACATTTTTCTGTCCCAGTGCCCTACAACGCGTGGAAGGTCAGCACTCATGCCTCTTCCGATTGTCCCGTCAGCAGCGATTCGTACAGCTTCTGACGGCATTAAAGGTCGAATACGTTAACGAACGTAATCGTCATCCTACTCTTTTTCACGCTTTGATAACCGTCTAACGACAACAAAGAAGGACGGAACGAAGAAAATTCCGAGAAGTGTTGCAGAAAGCATACCACCCAGCACGCCGATGCCGATGGCGTTCTGCGCGGCAGATCCGGCGCCGGTTGCGATCGCCAGCGGCACGACGCCGAGGATGAAAGCGAGGGATGTCATGACGATCGGCCTCAGGCGCAGGCGTGCTGCCTCAAGGGTCGCCTCGATCAGGCTCTTCCCGCCTACCTGACGATCCTTGGCGAATTCGACGATCAGAATGGCGTTCTTCGCCGCCAGGCCGATCGTCGTCAGAAGCCCGACCTTGAAGTAGACGTCGTTCGACTGGCCGAAGAAATACGCGGCGGAAAGCGCACCGAGCACGCCGATCGGCACGGCCAATATGACCGAGAACGGGATCGACCAGCTTTCATAAAGTGCCGCAAGGCAGAGGAAGACGATCAGGACCGATAGCGCATAAAGCATCGGCGCCTGGGAGCCGGACAGCCGTTCCTGATAGGAAATGCCCTGCCAGGCCACCGAATAACCGCCAGGCAGTGCGGATGTCAGCCTCTGCATCTCGTCCATGGCCTGGCCGGTGCTGACGCCAGGACCCGCCGCGCCGTCGAAAGGAATGGCGCTGGTGCCGTTGAAGCGCGCAAGTTGCGGCGTGCCGTTGATCCACTGGACGGTGCTGAAGGAGGAGAAGGGTACCATCTCGCCGCTATTGTTGCGGGCGAACCAGTGTTTCAGGTCGTCCGGCTGCATACGGTAGGGCGCATCGCCCTGGACATAGACCGGCTTCAGCTCGTTGTTGAGGGTGAAGTCGTTGACGTCGCGCCCGGCGAAGATGGTCGCCAGCATCGAGTTGACCGAAGCGAGGTCGACGCCCATCGCGCCCAGCTTTTCCTGGTCGAGCAGGATCTTGAGCTGGGTTTCGGACCGCTGGGTGCTGCTGCGCAGCGAACTGATGTTGGGATTGCCGGTGCCGGCCTGGATGAGCTGCTGCGATGCCGTGGTCAGCGCCGCATTGCCGTTGTTGCCGCTGTCGACCAGGTACATGGAGAAGCCGCTCGACGTGCCCAGTCCCTGGATGGCCGGCGGCAGCAGCGCGAAGACCTGCGCGTCGCGGATGGTGAAAAAATAGCCGCTCGCCCGCTGGACGATAGCTGCGGCGGACTGCTCCGGCCTGGTTCGCTCGGCGAAATCCTTGAGCTTGGTGAAGACGATCGCGTTGTTCTGGCCGCTTCCGCTGAAGCTGAAGCCGAGGACGCCGAATACAGCATCCACATTGTCCTTTTCCTTTTCGAGGAAATAGGCCTCGACCTTCTTGACCGCTTCGTCGGTGCGGGGCGTGGTGGCGCCGACGGGCGTCTGGATAATGGTCAGCAGAACGCCCTGGTCTTCCTGCGGAAGGAAGGAATTCGGCAGCTTGGTGAAAAGCCAGGCGCAGCCGCCGATCACCAGCAGGAACACCAGCATCACACGGAACGGGCGCTTCAGGAGATAACCGATGGTGCTGACGTACCCGCTCGTGGAACGCTCGAAGCCACGGTTGAACAGGGCGCCGATACCGCGACGTTTCTTGTGATGGTCGATCGGCTTCAGCATGGTGGCGCAAAGCGCCGGCGTCAGCACGATGGCGACCAGAGCGGAAAGCAGCATGGCGGACACGATGGTGATCGAGAACTGGCGGTAGATGATGCCGGTCGAGCCGCCGAAAAAGGCCATCGGGATAAACACCGCCGTCAGGACGAGCGCGATGCCGATGATGGCGCCGGTGATCTCGCCCATGGACTTTTCGGTCGCTTCGAGCGGACTCAAGCCCTCTTCGTCCATGATGCGCTCGACGTTCTCGACGACGACGATGGCATCGTCGACGAGAAGGCCGATCGCCAGAACCATGGCGAACATCGTCAGGGTGTTGATGGAATATCCGGTTATCGCCAGGACCCCGAACGTGCCGAGCAGGACGACGGGCACCGCAATCATCGGGATCAGCGTTGCACGCAGATTTTGCAGGAAGACGAGCAGGACGACGAAAACCAGGATGATTGCTTCGATGAGCGTGTGGACGACCTTTTCGATCGAAAGCTGCACGAAGGGCGTCGTGTCGTAGGGATAGGTGATCTCCACGCCGTCTGGAAGATGGGGTCCAATGTCGGTCAGCGCCTCCCTGACGCGTGCGGCGGTATCGAGAGCGTTGGCGCCGGTCGCGAGGTTCACGGCGAAACCCGTGGACGGCAGGCCGTTCTGGCGGGAGCCGCCGCCATAACTCTCTTCGCCGATCTCGACGCGGGCGACATCGCTGAGCCGCACCGTCGCGCCGTCCTGTTCGACCTTGAGGATGATCCGCTCGAAATCGTCGACCGTCGTCAGCTGGCTTTGCGCGGTCATGGTGACCGTGAGCTGCTGCTCCGCCTTGGCCGGAAGACCGCCGAGCGCGCCGACCGAAACCTGGGTGTTCTGGGATTGGATCGCGGACGTCACATCCGCGGGCGTCAGCTGGTATTTCTGCAGCTTGTAGGGATCGAGCCAGACCCGCATTGCGTAACCGGACCCGAAGATATCGATGCTGCCGACGCCTTCCAGGCGCTTGACCTGATCCTCGATCTGCGTGGAAAACAGGTCGCCGAGATCGACGGAGCTTCGCTTCTTGTCGGTCGAAACCAGGGCGCCGACCATCAGGATGCTCGAGGTCGAACGGGCGACCTCGAGACCCGCCTGCTGCACGACATCGGGAAGCTGCGATTGCACCAGCTGCAGCTTGTTCTGCACCTGCACCTGGGCGATGTCCGGAAGGACGCTGCTGCCGAAGGTCAGCGTGACGGTGGCGCGGCCGGTCGAGGAGGACGAGGTCATATAGGTGAGGTCGTCGAGGCCGGTCATGCCGTCCTCGACGATCGTCGTAACCGATTTCTCGACGGTTTCCGCGCTTGCGCCGTTGTAGCTTGCCGTGATCCTGACCGTGGTCGGCGCGATGTCGGGATATTGCGAGATCGAGAGCGTCGCGATGGCGAGCGCGCCGCCGAGCATAATGACGATCGCGATGACCCAGGCGAATACCGGTCGCCGGATAAAGAACTTGGCCATTCAGATTATTCCTTGCCGCGTTTCGTCATGATCGGTTCCGCTCAGGGCCTTCACGGCTTTGCCGCGGCTGGTTTCGGCGCCTCGACGACAAAACCCTTGTCGTTGATGGTCGCCTCGACCGGTTGAACCGTGGCGCCATCGGCGATCCACTGGAAGCCGTCGACGACCAGGCGATCGCCATCGGTTACACCCTGCGTAACCAGCCAGTTGTTGCCGGAAACGCTGCTGGCCGGGAAGATGCGGGTCTCGACCTTGCCGTCCGCCGTGACGAACTTGGCGGAAAGTTCTCCGCGGGCATTGCGCGTCGCGGCGCGCTGCGGGATCAGGTAGCCGCTCTCGTTGCCGAGGGTGACCGTGGCGCGCACATAAGTGCCCGGCAGGATCATGTCGTTGGGGTTATCGAACAGCGCGCGGATCTGATAGGTGCCGGTGGTTTCGCTGACGGCCATGTCGGCCATGTCGAGCTTGCCGGTCATGGGATAGTCCGTCCCGTCTTCCAGAGCAAGGCGGATATCCGCCTTGCGCGGATCGCCGCTCAAGCGGCCGGAAGCCATGGCCGAGCGCAGCTCAAGAAGATTGGTGCTGGAATCGATGAGGTCGATATAGACCGGATCGAGGCGGCGGAGCGTCGTCAGCGCCGTTGTCTGGTTGGCGGTAACGATATTGCCGATGCTGACATTGGAGATCGACGTGACGCCGTCGAAGGGCGCACGGATTTCGGTCAGGTCGAGATTGATCTGGGCGGCATTGAGCGCGGCATTGGCCTGAGCCACATCCGCCTGGGCCTGAAGAAGCGTCACCCGCGCGCTCTCATATTCGATCTGCGTCGCACCGCTGTTGACCAGCCGCTCATAGCGGGAGAGGTTCGCCTGGGCGCTCGGGATACTGGCTTCCGCCTTCGAGACGGTCGCCTTCGCCTGGGCGACCTCGGCCGCATAGGTGCTGTCCTCGATCTTGTAGAGAAGGTCTCCGGCCTTGACCTCGTTGCCCTGCTTGAAGGCGATCTCCTTGATCTCCCCGGTGACGCGCGGGCGGATGTCGGCAATCTGGAAGGGTGCCGCCCGGCCCGGCAGGACGGCCGTGATCGGCTGCTCGGACTTCTTCATGATCACCACGCTGACCGGCTGCGGCGGGCGTTGCGGCGCGCCGCCAGCCGCACCGTTGCCGGCCGGCGTCTGGCCCGAATCGCTGCAGGCAGCGAGTGCTGCGGAAAGAAGCAGGGAAAGTATCAGTTTGCGTCCGGTCATGGCGTCATCCAAGGCAAAACATCTGGGCGATCGCCTCGGCAAGCGGGATGTGCCGGGGCGGAAGACGGGGAGATTAACCCGTCTCAGGCGGTCGGAACAGTGGTGGTCGAAAACGGAAGTTCGACCAGCGTTCCAGGTTCGCGAAAGTGACGTAAATATAAAACCGTCACTTGGCAAGCGGATTTTGCAGCGCAGCATTCACAAGTCTGGCAAGGCCATTGCAGCGGTCATGCAATTCCGCCTCACCGGCCTTGGCCAGAAGGACCGGATGGAGCACGCTCGCAAAGGCGGCCGCTACATGCTGGCTGATCGCCTGCGGGTCGGTACATTTGTAGGCGCCGCTTTCGACACCCTGCCGTATCAGATCGGTGAACAGGTTCTCGATCAGCCGCTTGTAATGCTGGCCGCTGGGGAGATCCGCCTCCGACATCAGGAAAATCATCTCGAACAGGAAGGGATTGTCGCGGAGGTCCTGGAGATGTGCCTCCATCAGCTTGCGGACGACGATCGCCAGCCGCTCCGGCGCCGGTGCCGGCTCGTCGAGCGTCTCGAACCGGCCGATCATGCGGCTGATATGCCGGTCGCAGATGGCATCCGCCAACGATGCCTTGGAATGGAAATGCTTGAAGATGTTGGCGGGCGACATATGCAGCGCATGGGCGACGTCGGCGATCGAACACTTGGCAATCCCCCGTTCACGGAAGAGCGTCTCTGCCGTGTTGAGGATATCGCCCCGGGTTTCTTCCGCCTTGCGTCTCGGTCTGCGCACTCTGTCCTCTTTACAATACCGGATCGGTTTTCCGGCCAATTTGTTCAACGCGTGCTGAAATAGGGCGCCAGATTGCTGCGGATACGGTCGAGCACGGTCGCGCCGCTGGTATCGGGCACGAAAGTCTCGCCGGTGATCGTCTCGTAAGCCGTGCGATAGACCTTGGCGGTCTCATCGACGAGCTCGGCGGGGATCGCGGGGATCTCATCCTTATAGGGGTCGCAACGCTCGACCACCCAGGCGCGGATGAAATCCTTGTCGAAACTCTTCGGCCGCGTGCCGTTGCGGAAGGCCTCGTCGTAGCTGTCGGCGATCCAGTAGCGGCTGCTGTCCGGCGTATGGATCTCGTCGGCAAGAATGATGGTGCCCTCGGCATCGGTGCCGAACTCGTATTTGGTATCGACGAGAATCAGGCCGCGTTGCGCCGCCAGTTGCTGGCCGCGTGCAAAAAGCGCGAGCGCATAACCGGAGAGGGTCGCCCACTGCGCGGCGGTC